>NZ_JASCPO010000080.1:0-24527 GCF_029960145.1 Pseudomonas sp. PS01299
GAACATCACACAACCAATGTGGGAGGGGGCTTGCTCCCGAAGGCGGTCGTTCAGTCAACATCAATGGCGACTGATACACCGACTTCGGGAGCAAGCCCCCTCCCACAGGGTTACTCAGTGCCCCGTGAATACTCGGCCTTGAGCCGGTTCGGCATAGGCCGGACCGAGGCGATCCAGTCGCCCGCTCCACGCGGTCAGCGCCAGCGCCAGCAACACCACCAACCCACCGATCCACGCCGTATGAATCAGGCCCAAATGCTCGACGATCAGCCCGCCGCCCCACGCCCCGCCGGCAATCCCTAGGTTGAACGCAGCAATGTTCAGCCCGGATGCCACGTCCACTGCCCGCGGTGTGTGATGTTCAGCCTGACGCACCACATACACCTGCAACCCCGGCACGTTGCCGAACGCCACCGCGCCCCACACCAGCACTGTCGCCAACGCCAGCCATGGATTGGCGGCGGTGAAGGTCAGTACGAACAGCACCGCCGCCAGCAGGGCGAAGATGATTTTCAGGGCGCTGATCGGCCCGCGCTTGTCCGCCAGTTTGCCGCCCCAGATATTGCCGACCGCCACCGACACACCGTATACCAGCAACACCAGGCTGACGGTGCCGGCGCTGAAGCCGGAGATGTCCTGCAGGATCGGCGCGAGGAAAGTGAAGGCGATGAACGAGCCGCCGTAACCGATTGCGGTCATGGCATACACCAGCAACAGACGCGGTTGCTTCAGCACTTGCAGCTGTTGCAACAGGGACGCCGATTTGCTGTGGGCGATGTTGTGCGGCACATACAGCAGACTGCCGATGAAGGCGATCACACCCAGCGCCGAGACGGCGAGGAAGGTTTCGCGCCAGCCGAAATGCTGACCGATGAACGTGCCCAGTGGCACGCCGGTGACCAAAGCCACGGTGAGGCCGGTGAACATGATCGCGATCGCACTGGCAGCTTTTTCCTTGGGCACCAGGCTGGTGGCGATGGTCGAGCCGATGGAGAAGAACACCCCGTGCGCCAGACCGGTGACGATCCGCGCCAGTACCAGCGATTCATAACTCGGCGCCATCCACGCCAGCAGGTTGCCGAGGGTGAACAACACCATCAGCGACAGCAGCAACAATTTGCGCGGGACTTTGCCGGTGAGGGCGGTCAGCACCGGCGCGCCAATGGCGACGCCCAGTGCATACAGACTGACCAGCAGCCCGGCGGACGGCAGGCTGACGCCGAGATCGGCGCCGATGGTGGGCAACAGGCCAACGATGACGAACTCGGTCGTCCCGATGGCGAATGCGCTGAGAGTCAGCGCGAGCAAGGCAATGGGCATGACAGCACTCCGGTAGAGGTTTGAATGGAGCGCAGTGTCGGGGTTTGGGTTGTGCGGAAAAATACAGGGTTGGGCATTTGATATTTGCCTTGGACGCAAAGGTCAAAAGCGCTCCCCCCTCACCCCAACCCTCTCCCCCAAAGGGGCGAGGGGGAAGGGAGCTGATCTCGGTTGCACTCAATATTGAGTTCGGCTGGATATTTCAGGTCGATGTAGCTCGAGAGCTCAATTCGGTCGGCCCCCTCTCCCCCAAGGGGGTGAGGGGGAAGGGAGCGGATCTCGGTTGCACTCAATATTGAGTTCGGCTGGATATTTCAGGTCGATGTAGCTCGAGAGCACAACTCGGTCGGCTCCCTCTCCCTCGGGGAGAGGGCTGGGGTGAGGGTGCTCTTGAACTTGCCAGACAATTACCGATCAGTTCCTTACAGGTTCAGCCAAGAGGGATCGGAGTTTTGATCAAGTTCAGGATCGCCATTTTGCTGGGAGCGCTGCTGTTTCTCGGCGCCAGCGAACTCGAAGCCGCCACGCTGCCGGGTGTTCCGGCTGCTGCTGAAGAACCGGCCAAACCCGAGCCAATTGTGCAGGGCGGTCTGCTCGGCGCGATCAGTTCGAGCATCGACGACGTGCAGGACAAACTCGATCTCAACGAGCATCTGGTCGACGCCTGGCGCCTGCGTGCCGATCGCGCGGCGGATGAGGTCGACAAACTGGTCAACCAGCCGTCGAACCGATCCGGCTGGAGCGTCGCCGGGGATTTCCTGACTCTGTCCGGCGTGTGGCTTGGCGCCTTCGCGTTGCTTACGGTGCTCGGCAGCCTGCTGGCCAAACGGCTGAGTCAGGGGCGTTGGCTGCGCACCCGCCAGCGCAGTCAGGACTTGGTTGGCTACCTGCTGCCGTACACGCTGCCAGCGCTGATCTGCCTGCCGCTGACACTGTACGTCAGCCACTTTCTGCAAGCCTCGGTGGGTCGGGCGCTGGCGTTGTGTCTGGCGTATGCCACCAGCAGCGGGATTTTCTCCACCTCGATGTTGTTGTGCGTGGTGGTGATGTTCAACGTCGGCCACAAACGGCCGGCCGCGCGGATCATCCGCGACTACTGCCCGAAGCCGCTGTTCCTGATCGGCTTTCTCGCCGCCCTCAGTGACGCGTTGACCAGTCCACAGATCGCCCGTCAGTTGGGTGGCAACATCACCAGCAGCGTCGCGGTGTTCACCGGGCTGATCGCCTCGATCATCTTTGGTCTGCTGGTGATTCGCCTGCGTCGGCCGGTGGCGCACCTGATTCGTAACCGACCGCTGGCGCAACGTCTGAAACAGCCGTCGCTGCAGGAGTCGCTGCGGATTTTTTCCGGGCTCTGGTACTGGCCGATCGTGCTGATGGTGCTGGTTTCGGCGGTCAATCTGATCGGCATCGGTGAGGACAATCAGAAGGCCCTGCGCTGTGCGCTGTTCACCACGGTGCTGCTGATCGGCACGGTGTTCCTCAGCACCATCCTCCAGCACCTGTTCAAGTCGCGAAAGGCCGAAGCGATCCAGCGCAGCAGCGCCTACAAGGAGCGCTTTCTCAGCCTGTTGCACGCGTTGCTGCGGATCGTTATTGCGATTGCCTTCATCGACATTCTCGGGCGGATCTGGGGCGTTTCACTGCTTGATTTCGCCCAGAGCAGCACGATCGGCCGCGCGATCAGCAATGCGTTGAGTAGCATCGGCCTGATCTTCCTCGTCACGTGGCTGTTGTGGGTGGTGCTCGACACGGCGATTCAGGAAGCGCTGAAACCACCGGTGAGCAAACGCTCGTCGCGTCAGCCCAGCACCCGGGTGAAAACCATCCTGCCGCTGCTGCGCAATGCGATCAAAATCATCCTGGTGGTGATCTGCGCGATCACCACCATGGCCAACCTCGGCATCAACGTTGCGCCACTGTTGGCCGGTGCCGGGGTGGTCGGTCTGGCGATCGGTTTCGGTTCGCAGCAACTGGTGCAGGACGTGATTACCGGGCTGTTCATCATCATCGAAGACACGCTGTCGATCGGCGACTGGGTGGTGCTTGATTCCGGGCATGCCGGCACCGTCGAAGGCCTGACCATTCGCACCCTGCGCCTGCGTGACGGCAAGGGGTTTGTGCATTCGGTGCCGTTCGGCCAGATCAAGGCAGTGACCAATCAATCACGCCAGTTTGCCTACGCATTTTTCTCGGTGCAGTTCACCTACGACACCGACGTCGACAAGGCCATCGAACTGATCCGCGAGACCGGTGATGCGATCCGCGAAGACCCGTTCCTCAAGTACAACCTGCAAGGGCCGCTGGATGTGTTTGGCGTGGACCGGATGGACCTGAACGGCGTGGTGCTGACGGCGCAGTTCCGTACCGTGTCGGGTGGGCAATATGCGGTGAGCCGGGCGTTCAACCAGCGTTTGAAAAAGCTTGTGGATAACAGTCCCGACGTGCATTTCGCGCAGACTTATCCACAGCAGGTTTTGTTGCCCAAGCGGCAGGGTGAGGGGGAGTTGGTGGCGAGCGAGGTGCCGCAAAAGTCGAGTACTTGATTGCCGATTTTGCAGTGGGATTGCCGGCCTCTTCGCGGGCGAGCCCGCTCCCACATTGGATTTGTGAACGACGCAGATCCCCTGTGGGAGCGAGCTTGCTCGCGAAAGGGCCGGAACTGTCGACATCAATGCCGGATCAGCTTGCTACGCACCTGCTCCATGACCACCTGATCCAGCTCAGTCCAGAAAACCTGCTTGCCGGCAATCTCGGCAGCAACCGGCACCCCATCGCGATACACCAGCCGATTACTCGCCAACGCCGGCACTTTTGCCCCTGGCAACAACGTTCCGGCCAGATTCAGCGGATCCACCCCGCACACCGCGATCAAATTGCCGTCATGCGCCCGCCGCCGAACCTCCCGCAGCAAAGGAATCGCCTCCGGCAAGGCAAACTGTTCCCCCGCCAGACCACTGACAAAGCGCCCGCCGCGAATCTCGCCACGGGCCTCCAGCCGATGAAACGTGCGCAGCAATTCGCGCCAGCTCGGCAGCCAGTCCGCTTCGCGCTCCAGCAGACGCCAGAACACCACACCGTAGCGGCGCAGCAACGTCATGGCGACATGTTCGAGGGTTTCCGGCGAAGCGCTCTGGCTGTTCTCCACGAGCGGCCCTCGGCGCAACAACGCCCAGCGCCCGGCATCGTCCATGCCACCGACAAACGCCCCGCGCCCGCGTCGACTGCTGCGTTGCTGGCGCTTGCTCGCCGGGGTAATCAGGGCGCGCAAACCGGCGAAGCTGTCGGCGTTCACCAGGCCGGCACCGACCAGTTCCTGCAAGGCGATTTCCAGCTCGGTGCGCAGCAGATGCGCCTCGTGAATCAACTCATCGAAAAACAGCGCGCCGTGCTGACTCAGCGCTTCGTAGACCTTTTGCGTTTTCGGCGACAGTTCGCTGACCGGTGTTTGCTCGGCCAGCGCACTCCACAACCCGACCTGACTGCGCGGCAGCAGCACAATCGGCGTACTGCGCAACGCCGTGCCGCTGACTTTCTGCCGGGCGCTGAGGCGCGTCCACACCAGTTTGCCGTTGCGGCACAGCTCATCCAGCCAGCTCGGCGAGTAGTCTTTCAGGCGCGCCGGGAGAATGTCGCTGTCCCACGCGGAGGCCGCTGCCGGGTAACCTTCGAACTGGCCGACAATCGCCGGCAACACCGCGCTGCCCTGACCGCGGGTAGCGGAGGACAGATGCTGCCAGTCGAACAGAAAACGCATGAAATCCTGCAGAGCCACCGGCTCGATTTCCCGGCGCAAACGCTTGACCGTGTAGCGATGAATGCGCGCCAGCAGATGCCGTTCGCACCATTCCTCAACCGTCGCGCCCGGGGTGAATTTACCGCGCAGCACGTAGCCCTCGCGCTCCAGTTGCGCGAGGGCCTGATTGACCTGCGGTATCGGCAACGCGAGTGGTTCGGCAATGGCGGCTAACGGCAGCGGGCCAAATGCGCCCAGTCGCGCGCGGAGCACTTCGACCAGCGCTTCCTCTAACGTCCAAGGTTCGTTGAAACCGGGCAAGGCCTCTTGCTGCGGTTGCAGCGTGGCCTGTGGATAAAGCGCCAACAGGCAGGTCAGGCGTTCGCGTGCCAGCCACAAACAGCGCTGTGGATCGATCATCAGGCGGCAGGCGCGGCCACTGTCTGTCAGGGTATCCAGCCATTCGCGCCAAGGCTCGTGGGCCTGCACTTCGGCCTCGCTGACGCACGCCAGACTCATCAGCGCCTCGTGCATTTCATCGACGTTGGCCGGCGTCGGCCACGCTTCTTCACGCACCGCGTTAATGGCGTCTGCGTCCAGCGCACCGAGATCATCAGTGGACTGCGGATCGCTCCAGCGCCGGTTGATCACCGCTTGGGTGCGGCGTTCTTCCAACGGCGCATCGTCGAGAAAGCTGTACGGCCGCGCGCTGAGAATTTCTGCCGCCAGCGGTGACGGCGCAGGCAGATCGCGGCTGAGCAACCGCACCTCGCCACTCTCCATGCGCCGCAGCAGATTGAGCCAGCCGTCGCTGTCCATGGCCTCGTGCAGGCAATCGTCGAGGGTCTGTTCCACCAGCGGATGTTCGGGAACCTCCCGTTCGCCGGCGAGGTTTTCCAGGCATGCGATCTGGTCGGGGAACACGCTGGCAATCAGGTCCTCGCTTTTCATCCGCTGCAACTGCGGCGCGACTTTGCGCCCGCCGGTAAAACGCGGCAGCGCCAGCGCCACCCCGGCATTCCAGCGCCAGCGCACACCGAACAATGGCGCGTCGAGAATCGCCTGAATCAGGATGTGCTCGGCGCTGTTGCTGTGCAGGTAACGCCAGACGTCGTTCAGCTCGAAACTGTGGCTGGTGGACAGCGACAGGACGATCGCGTCTTCGCTGGCGGCAGCCTGTAATTCGAAGTTGAAGGTGCGACAGAAACGCTTGCGCAGCGCGAGGCCCCAAGCGCGGTTGATGCGGCTGCCGAACGGTGAATGGATGATCAATTGGGTGCCGCCGGACTCATCGAAAAACCGCTCCATCAGCAGCGTGTCCTGCGAGGGCAGGGCGCCGAGGGTCAGGCGAGCGCGGGCGAGATAGTCCACCAGCTGTTCGGCGCTGGCGCGGTTCAGGCCGAGGGTTGCGGTCAGCCAGTCGAGCGCCGGTTGCAGATCGCCGGGGCTGGCGCCGAGCAACAGGTCGAGAGTCGCTTGCAGCCGCGCCACCGCCGCAGACAATTCATCGCTGCGCCCCGGGGCTTCGCCGAGCCAGAACGGAATGGTCGGCGGCTGGCCCTGAGCATCCTCGACCCGCACCTTGCCGGTTTCAACCCGCAGGATTCGGTAGGAGGTGTTGCCGAGCTGGAATATGTCGCCCGCGATACTTTCCACGGCAAAGTCTTCGTTGACACTGCCGATGCTCAGGCCCTGCGGTTCCAGCAACACGCTGTAGTCGGCGTTGTCGGGGATGGTGCCGCCACTGGTCACGGCGGTCAGTCGCGCGCCACGACGGCCACGCAGAGTGCGGCTGACCGCGTCGCGATGCAGATAGGCGCTGCGAATGCCCTGACGACCGTTGTAGCCTTCGGCGAGCATGGTCAGCAGCGCCTGATAGTGTTTTTCGTCGAGATCGCGATACGGCGAGGCTTTGCGGAACAGCGCCAGCAATGCGTCCTCCGCCCATTCCTTGCAACTGACTTCGGCGATGATCTGCTGCGCGAGTACATCCAGCGGCGCTTCGGGAATGTGCAGGGTGTCGAGTTCGCCACGGCGCACGCAGTCGAGCAGGGCGGCGCACTCGATCAGGTCGTCGCGGGTGGTGGCGAACAAGCGGCCCTTGGGTGTGCCGCCGACTTGGTGCCCGGAGCGTCCGACCCTTTGCAGAAACCCGGCAATCGAACGCGGCGAGGATATTTGGCAGACCAGATCGACTTCGCCGATATCGATGCCCAATTCCAGCGAAGCGGTGGCGATCAGCACTTGCAGTTCGCCGCGCTTGAGTCGCTGTTCGGCGTCGAGGCGGAATTCCTTGGCCAGACTGCCGTGGTGCGCGGCGACGGCGTGTTTGCCCAGACGTTCGCTGAGGTGTCGGCTCAGGCGTTCGGCGAGGCGCCGGGTATTGACGAAAATCAGCGTGGTGCGGTGTTCGCGGGCCAGTTCGGCGAGCCGGTCATAAACCAGCTCCCAGACGTCGTTAGCCATCACTGCCGACAACGGCACCGGCGGCACCTCGATGCCCAGATCCCGTGGCCGGGCGTGGCCGATGTCGATGATTTCGCAGGGGCGATCGGTGCCGACCAGAAACCGTGCCACGGCATCGATCGGCTTTTGCGTGGCGGACAAGCCGATGCGGGTCAAGGGTTCGGCACACAGCGCCTGCAGGCGTTCGAGGCTCAGCGCCAGATGACTGCCGCGTTTGCCAGCAGCGATGGAGTGAATCTCGTCGATGATCACCGTGCGCGTGCTGCCGAGCATTTTGCGTCCGGACTCGGAGCCAAGCAGCACGTACAGCGATTCCGGGGTGGTCACCAGAATGTGCGGCGCGCGCTTGCGCATGGCGGCGCGGTCTTTTTGCGGGGTGTCGCCGGTGCGCACAGCGGTGGTGATTTGCAGTTCGGGCAGGCCCATCTGGCGTAATTGTTCGGTGATTCCCGCCAGCGGGTTCTGCAGGTTGATGCGGATGTCGTTGGACAACGCCTTGAGCGGCGAAACGTAGACGACGAGGGTTGCGTCGGGCAGGCCTTCGGGGTTTTCCAGACCCCGGTGGACGAGGTCGTCGAGCACGGCGAGAAACGCGGTAAGGGTTTTACCGGAGCCGGTGGGCGCGGCGATCAGCGTCGAGCGGCGCTGGCGGATCAACGGCCATGCGCGGGCCTGGGCGGCGGTGACCGTCGGGAAAGTGCTGCTGAACCAGGCGCTGACGGCGGGGTGAAAGCCTGCCAGGGCCGCGTCCTTGGGGATGGGCAGATTCATGGCTTAAGTTATGCGGGTGGGGGCGGCAAGATGCAAGTACCGCTGAGATCTTCAGCGTTTGGCCGGGCCTCTTCGCGAGCAAGCCCGCTCCCACAGTTGACCGCATTCCCCTGTGGAAGCGGGTTTGCTCGCGAAGAGGCCTGCTGCAACGCCACAAATGCCAGGGATCTACACTTTACGGGTGACGGTTGCGCACTAAACCCGCAAAATGCAACGATTCCGGCAATTATCGACGACGGGTGTCACAAGCACCGTCGCTAAAGCCATCGTTCCAATCAGACTGGGCCTGCTGACTCTATGCGAATGCGCCTTATGTTACTGGGCGGCGGAAATGCCCTTGGGCAGGCGCTGATTCGCCTCGGTGCGGAAGAAGACATCGGTTTCCTCGCCCCCCGCCCGCCAGAAGACGGCTGGGATGCCGCGAGCCTGACGCAACTGCTCGACGATACCCGTCCGGATGCGTTGATCAACCTCGCCTACTATTTCGACTGGTTCCAGGCCGAGACCGTCAGCGAAAGCCGTCTGGCCGGGCAGGAACGCGCCATCGAACGGCTGGCCGAGCTGTGCCAGCACCACAACATCATCCTCGTGCAGCCTTCCAGCTATCGGGTGTTCGACGGTTCGCGGGCGACCGCCTACAGCGAAAAAGACGAGCCGGTGCCGTTGGGCCTGCGCGGTCAGGCGCTGTGGCGCATCGAGCAAAGTGTTCGCGCCACTTGCCCGCAACACGTGTTGCTGCGCTTCGGCTGGCTGCTCGATGACAGCCCTGAAGGCACCCTCGGGCGCTTCCTCGCCCGCGCCGAACAACCGGACGAATTGCTCATGGCCGATGACCGCCGGGGCAATCCGACCCCGGTGGATGACGCGGCACGGGTGATCATTTCGGTGCTCAAGCAACTCGATTGCGCAGCGCCGCTGTGGGGCACTTACCATTACGCCGGCCACGAAGCGACCACGCCGCTGGCGCTCGGTCAGGCGATTCTGACCGAGGCGCGCAGCCTGCATCAGTTGGCAATCGAAGCGCCGACCGCTCAGGCGCATGCCGCGCGGCCGGACGCCGCCGAGGAGCCGCAACACGCGGTGCTCGCCTGCAAGAAAATTCTGCACACTTTCGGGATCAAGCCCCGCGCCTGGCGCGCCGCACTCCCGGCTTTACTGGATAGGTTTTATCGTCATGGCTGAAGGCCCTGTTTTAATCACCGGCGGCGCCGGTTTCATCGGCTCGCACCTGACTGACGCGTTGCTCGCCACCGGCCACTCGGTGCGGATTCTCGATGATCTGTCGACCGGCAAACGCAGCAACCTGCCGCTGGATAATCCACAGGTCGAACTGATCGTCGGTAACGTCGCCGATGCCGCGCTGGTCGCGCAGGCCATGCAAGGCTGCAGCGCCGTCGCGCATCTGGCGGCGGTGGCCTCGGTGCAGGCGTCGGTGGACGATCCGGTGAAGACGCACCAGAGCAATTTCATCGGCACCCTGAATGTCTGCGAAGCCATGCGCCAGGCCGGGGTCAAGCGCGTGCTCTACGCCTCGAGCGCAGCGGTGTACGGCAACAACGGTGAAGGCGAGTCGATCGACGAAGACACGCCAAAAGCCCCGCTGACCCCGTATGCCTCGGACAAACTGGCCGGCGAGCATTACTTCGATTTCTACCGTCGCCAGCATGGCCTGGAGCCGGTGATCTTCCGCTTCTTCAACATCTTCGGCCCACGCCAGGATCCGTCCTCGCCGTACTCCGGGGTCATCAGCATTTTCAGCGAGCGGGCACAGAAAGGCCTGCCGATCACCGTGTTCGGCGATGGCGAGCAGACCCGTGATTTCCTCTATGTCGAGGATCTGGTCGACGTGCTGGTGCAGGCAATCGACAAGCCTGAAGTGGAAGTGGGGGCGATGAACGTCGGCTGGAATCAGGCGATGAACCTCAAGCAGATGCTGCAAGCGCTGCAGGAAGTGGTCGGCGAACTGCCCCCGGTCAGCTACGGCCCGGCGCGCTCCGGCGACATCCGTCACTCGCGGGCGAATAACGCGCGTTTGCTGCAACGCTTCAAGCTGCCAGAGCCGACGCCGATGCGTGTGGGGCTGGCGCGGTTGCTCGGCAAGTAGGTTTATCGCAGACATGAAAAAGGCGCCTTTTTACAGGCGCCTTTTTCACGGCCGGAATTTGTCGCTAATCCTGTGGCGAGGGGATTTATCCCCGATCGATCACGAAGTGATCGTCGTCAGTTCTAAGCCTGCTCACCCAAAGCCTCATTCACCACCACGTGAACGTTCCTGGTTGAATCTGCCTTAGAACTTGTAGCCCAGACCCACCATGTACACAAACGGATCGACATCAACATTGACCTTGGCACGGGTGCCCGGTGCCACCGCGTTGTTCTCGACGGTGGCTCGAGTATCGATGTCGATGTAGCGCACCTGGGCGTTGAGCATGATGTTGTCGGTCAGCATGTAGTCGGCGCCGACCTGCCAGGCCAGGCCCCAGGAGTTTTTCGCCTTGAAGTTGCTGAAGCCATTGGACTGGGCTTCGCTGCCGACGTGCTCGTCGTAGATCCAGGTGTAGTTGATGCCGCCGCCGATGTACGGCTGGAATGGCGATTTCGCATCCAGCGGGTAGTACACGACGCTGAGGGTGGGCGGCAGGTGTTTCAGGGTGCCGAGTTTGCCGTTGGCGGCTGGCAGCGCAGTGCCTTTGATTTTCACGTCATGCTCGAACGGCGAGGCGGCCAGCAACTCGATACCGATGTTGTTGGTCAGCATGTAGGCGAAGTTCAGACCCAGTTGGGTGTCGCTGCTCATGGTCGCCTTGCCGCCCAGGTTGGTGCCGCTCAACGGACCCTGATCGACCTTGACATTGGAGCTGTCGGCCTTCGGGTTGACGGTGATCGCACCGGCGCGAACGATGATGTCGCCGGCTTCGTGAGCGTGGGCGAGCGGGGCTGCGAGCGCGAGGGCAAACAGCGAGGCGCTGAGCAAGGACTTGTTCATGGGGGCTCCAAAAGGACGTTAAAAGTTTCTGATGTCCTATGGTATGAAGCCAACTGATACGGTCTTTTGACTCAGCTCAATGAAACAGTGATGCCGCGGTTTTTTGTGGAACCTTGGCCGGCCCCTTCGCGAGCAAGCCCGCTCCCACTTTGGAACGCGGTCACCTGTGGGAGCGGGCTTGCTCGCGAAGAGGCCGGATCAAACAATACAAAAACTACCGGGATTCACTCCGGCAGCTCATACACATAAATCTTGTCCGCCGCCATCTGATACCCGGCATCGGCCAGTTCGCTGGTGGACGCCTTGACCTGCAACGGTCCCTCGACCCAGTACGGCTGATACAGCTCGTCGAGCTTCACGCCCAGCTCGCTTTTCACATGCACGATCTGGTTCGACGGCGGTGGCGGCACGTGGATGCAGGCGCCGAAGTACGGCACCAGCAGGAAGTCGGTGGTGCGTCCTTCTTCGTTGACCTCCAGCGGCACGATGTAGCCCGGCAGGCGGATGTTCTGCCCGTCGAGACTCTGCACCACCGGCGCGTTGGGCATGTCCTGTTTCGCCGCCGGCGCCGACTCGGCGGACAGCGCATCACTCATCTTCGACATGTCGTGCAACGGCGTCATGTTCGGCACTTCCGGCGCGGCGTCCGGCGGGATCATCTCCGACCAGGTCAGGTCTTTCGGCGCCGCTGCCCACACAGGCAGGGCAACCAGCAACAGCAGCGCAAGCACGGCGCGGGGCATGGTGAACATCCTCATAAACGGATCGACAGGCCATCGGCCAGGGATTGGCGATACGCGCGCCAGGCCGGCACGCTGCCCATCAGCAGCGCGGCCGCCAGAATGCCACCGAGCAGCGTCCATTCATACTCGCTCGGCCACGCCAGCGGCAGATACAAACCGTAATTGGCCTGCACATAGCCCTGCGCGGCGGCGATGCCGATGTAAAGCAACGCCAGCCCCGCGATCACTCCGGTCAGCGCCAGGGCGAAGGCCTCCAGCACCAGCAGACTCGCGATGTGCCACGGCCGCGCACCGACCGAACGCAGAATCGCCATCTCGCGGCGACGCTCGTTGAGGCTGGTGAGAATCGCCGTGAGCATGCCGATCAACCCGGTCAGCACCACGAACAGCGAGACCACGAACAGCGCCTTTTCAGCGGTGCTCATCAGGCTCCACAACTCCTGCAAGGCCACGCCCGGCAGGATCGCCAGCATCGGCTCACCACGGTATTCGTTGATCTCGCGTTGCAGGGCGAAGGTGGAAATCTTGCTGTTGAGGCCGAGCATGAACGCAGTGATCGCCTGTGGCGTCAGGTCCATGTTGCGTGCCTGATCTGCGGTGATCCGGCCGTTGCCCCGGGCCGGCACCCCGTTGTGCCAGTCGATGTGGATCGCCTCCATGCCGCCGAGGCTGATGTGCAACGTGCGATCCACCGGGGTACCCGTGCGCTTGAGAATGCCGACCACGGTGAACGGCTTGTCGTCATGCTTGACCAGACTGATCGCCGCCACGCCGTGGGCCAGCACCAGTTGGTCGCCGAGCTTGTAATGCAGCGCTTCGGCCACTTCGGCGCCGAGCACCACTTCGAACGGATCGGTGGCAAACGCCCGGCCGTCAGCCAGTTGCAGATGCTGCTGGCGCCCGTACTGGTAATGCTCGAAATACGCTTCAGTGGTGCCCATCACTCGGTAGCCGCGATGCGAGTCGCCGAGGGACATCGGGATTGCCCATTTCACTTTCGGGTTGCTGGCGAAGTGTTCGAAGCTGTCCCAACGGATGTTGTTGGTGGCGTTGCCGATGCGGAACACCGAGTACAGCAGCAGGTTCACCGAACCGGAGCGGGCGCCGACGATCAGGTCGGTGCCGCTGATGGTGCTGGCGAAACTGGCCTTGGCCTCGGTGCGTACGCGCTCGACGGCGAGCAACAGGCACACCGACAGGGCAATGGCGAACGCGGTGAGCAGGGCGGTAAAGCGGCGGTTGGCCAGGCTGGCCATGGCCAGACGAAACAGATACATCTCAGACCTCGGCAGACGTGGCGGCGCGATTGAGCTCGGCCAGGGACAGGTGACGGTCGAACAGCGGCGCCAGGCTCTGGTCGTGGCTGACGAACAACAGGCTCGAGCCGGCTTCGCGGCATTCGGCGAACAGCAGGCGAATGAAGTTTTCCCGGGCGTCGTAATCCAGCGCCGAGGTCGGTTCGTCGGCGATCACCAGTTCCGGTTGGCCGATCAAGGCACGAGCGGCGGCGACCCGTTGCTGCTGACCGATCGACAGCGAATCGGCGCGACGACCGAGGATGCTTTCATCTTTCAGGCCCAAGTGGGCGAGCAGGGTGGCGGCGGCCTGATCGACGCTGCCGTGACGCTGTTTCGCCCGCTCGGCACGCAATCTGGAGAAGTGGCACGGCAACTCGACGTTCTCGCGTACCGAAAGAAACGGCAGCAGGTTGAACTGCTGGAAGATGTAGCCGGTGTGATCGACGCGAAAGCGGTCGCGGGCGCCGGCACCGAGTTCGGTCAGCTCCTGGCCGAGTAGACGAATGCTGCCGCGACCGGGCTTCTGCACCCCGCCCAGCAGGCCGAGCAGGGTGGTCTTGCCGCTGCCGCTGGGGCCCTTGAGGAACAGGGTTTCACCCGGTTCCAGGCGAAACGCCGGGATGTCCAGCAGCGGCGGGTGACCTGGCCAGTTGAAGCCCAGGTCGGACAGTTCGATGAGTGCTTGGGTCATGGCACCAGTTTCAAGGAGTGAACACTTAACCCTGTGGGAGCGGGCTTGCTCGCGAATACGGTGGATCAGCCAAATCTATGTTGACTGACGCACCGCATTCGCGAGCAATCCCGCTCCCACAGGGGATTTTCGGTGTGATCAGAATTTCAGGGACGCCGCCTTGGCGGTCACTTCCGTACCCTGCTGGCCGCTCGGGCCGATCAGTTGTACCTGAATTTTCTGAGTGGCCGGGAAGGTATTGAAGATGTTCGCCAGATCCAGCGTCTTCAGAGCACCCGGGGCCGCGCAACTGAACTGATAGTGAGCGTGGATTTCGCTGTGATCGTGGTGATGCGCTTCACCACCCTTGGCATCTTCGTCGTGATCATCATCGTCATGCTCGTCGGCAGCCGGTTTGTCGCCGAACAGCGGGCTTTCCAGTTCCTGGCTGGTGACCTTGCAACCGGCGGCGGCTGGCAGGCTGAACAGCGCCAGCGGGTTTTCCAGTTTGGTGCGCGCGGCCAGGACTTTGGCTTTGTCGGCGTCGCTGGCGGCGGCGTGTTCGAAGCCCACCAGGTTCATCGCCGGGCTTTCCAGTTCCAGCTCCAGGGTCTGGCCGTCGAGTGCGGCGTTCAAGCGGCCGACGCCATGTTCGTGGGCGCCGAGGCTGCCGTGCTCATGGTCATGATCGTGCTCATCGGCGGCATGGGCGATGGCCAGCGGCAACAGGGCAAACGGCAAAGCGAACAGCAGACGACGCATGGCGGTCTCCGGAAAGTAAAGTGAAGAGTTTGTTATGTAATCTTATAACGAAAGTTCGCAGAGTTTGCCCGTGCGCTTGGCGTTGCACAAGTCCCGTGGGAGCATGCAGGTCAGAAATGTGCAGGAGCGAAGCAGATGTTGCGGATACGCGGAACCGTCGGCGCGACGCCGGTGGATTTGACGGTGGAGCTGGATGACAGCGATTGGGTGAAGCTCGGCGCAGCCCTTGGCGCGCAGCCGCAGGGTGATCAGCCTGAAGCGGCATTGAGCACGCCGGCAGTGAAGCCACTGAACCAGGACGATGCGTTGTGGCAGGTCGCGCAGGATCTGCTGCGCAAAGCCGGGCAGCTCAGCGGGCCGGATCTTCTGGAGCAGCTTGAGGGATTGACCGGCAGCGCGGCCGCAGGCAAACGCCTGCTGGTGCGCTTGCGCCACAGTTCACAGGTGAAAGTGGCGAGCGGCGGCGATACGCCGCTCTATAGCTGGGTCGAGTGAGCGCTTAGTACAGCGCAGCGAAGACCTTGCGCCGGTAAGCGGTCACCAGCGGATGATCGTTGCCCAGCAGTTCGAACACCTGCAGCAACGTCTTGTGCGGCAACCCTTCGCCGTAGCTGCGGTTACGGATGAACAGCTTGAGCAAGGCCTCCAGCGCGGCTTCGTATTGCTGACGCGCCAGTTGCTGGATCGCCAGTTGATACACCGCTTCGTCGTCCTGCGGATCTTTGGCCAGACGCGCCTTGAGGTCGGCAGCATCCGGCAGATCACGGGCAAGTCCCAGGAACTTGATCTGCGCCTTGGCGCCGGCCAGTGCAGCCTTGTGCTCATCGCTCTTGACCGCGTCGAGCACGGTTTGTGCCTCGCCCAGTTCGCCGCGCTCGGTCAGGCAGCGGGCGTAGAGGATCAGCGCCTTGGCGTTGCTGTTGTCTTCGGTGAGCATGACCACCAGCGCCGCTTCCGCGTCAGCGAAACGCCCTTCATCGAACAGCGCTTGCGCCTGTTCGAACGGATCGGCGGCGGCCGGCGGCGGCATTTGCACATGCGGCTCAAGCAACGCGCGCACTGCGGATTCCGGTTGCGCACCGGCAAAACCGTCCACCGGTTGACCGTCCTTGAACAGCACCACTGTTGGCAGGCTGCGGATGCCGAAGCGGGCGACGATGTCCTGTTCGATGTCGCAGTTGACCTTGGCCAGCAGCAGTTCGCCCTGATAGCTCTCGGCAATGCCTTGCAGCATCGGCATCAACGCCTTGCACGGCGCACACCACTCGGCCCAGAAATCCACCAGCACCGGTTTGTTGAAGGAGGCTTCGATCACCGACTGGTCGAAATCGGCAGTCGTGGCGTCGAAGATGTACGGCGTTTGCTGACTCATGGGGGATCTCGTAAAAGCGTGGATGGGGCAACTATACGGCTTGGCGGGGTGTGGCCGGAAGCGGGGGCAGGTTTAGAGATGTGTTGCCTGATAGGACGCCTTCGCGAGCAAGCTCGCTCCCACAGGGGGAACGCAATCCAAATGTGGGAGCGGGCTTGCTCCGGGCGGCGATCCGACGAAGCTTTTTAGCTCCGCCGCGCGTGGTACAGGCTCACATGCCGAAATTCTTCCGGCTCCGCCAGATCCGGCAAGGTCATCGCCTCAAGCATTTCGATTCGCTCATACAACGGATGGCGAAAATCCCGAACCCGCGAATCCGCCACCAGCGCCTCGCGGCCACGGCTGAGAAACGCGTCGAGCAGCGGCAGGTTCTCGCGGTCGTAGAGCACATCCGCCACCAGGATCAGATCGAAGCGATCAGCCTCGGCAAAGAAGTCCGTCGAATAACTCATCTGCACATCATTGAGTTCAGCGTTGGCCCGGCACGCAGCAATCGCCAGCGGATCCAGATCACAGGCCACCACCTCCAAAGCCCCGGCCTTGACCGCAGCAATAGCGGCGATGCCGGAGCCGGCGCCGAAATCCAGCACCCGCTTGCCGCGCACCCACTCGGGGAACTCCGCGAGATAACGCGCCACCGCCAGACCGCTGGCCCAGCAGAAACTCCAATAGGGCGGCTCGTGAAGGATGCGCCGGGTTTCGTCCGGGCTGAATTCACGATCCATGTTCTCGCCGTCGATCAGCCACAGCTGCAAATCGGTGCCCGGTAAAGCACAGGCCTTGAGCCGCGCATCACCGAGCAATTCACCCAACGCCTGTTGTAGGTCGAGCGGTACGGTCATGGTGCTTTGACAAATTGCAGCTGGCCCAGCGCCTGGGTGGTCGGCTGGGTAATGGTTTGCGACGGCAGGTGCAGGATCAACTGGCCCGACTGCGTGGCACGACCGCGCAGCTCAACCCGTGCGCCGGCCGGAAATGACTCCGGATTGAAGCGCAGGCGAAACGGCAGAATCTGGTTGTTGCCGATCAGGCTGGAACTGGCGAGCAGTTGTTGCGGGCGCGACTTTTCATCGATCACCAGCAGCGCCAGTTCGACTTCGGCCCCGGCCGGCACGCCTTGCAGGGTGCCGCTCAGTTCCCGTTGATAGGCCGGCAGCGGACCAAGATCAGCGGCCTCGCGGGCTTTTTTCTGCGCCTGTTGTGGTGCAGGGCCCGGTGTTGGCGGTTGCGGCTTGGGCTTGTCGCTGCCACAGGCCACCAGCAGGGCGAAAAGACTGAGCAAAACGAGCGGTCGTAGCGACATTGGCAGCTCCAGAAAATGAAATCCGTGGATCAAACGATCATGGCAGTCTGTATACCGCAAACCCTATGGCTTGTCTTGCCACCGGGATGCGCTACCATGGCCCTCCCTTTTTTTGTTGCCAGCCACCATGCACTGTCCCTTCTGCGGTGCCAACGACACCAAGGTCATCGACTCGCGTCTGGTCGCCGAGGGCGAACAGGTGCGCCGCCGGCGTGAATGCCTGGCCTGCGGCGAACGTTTCACGACATTCGAGACGGCCGAACTGGTGTTGCCGCGCCTGATCAAAACCGACGGCAGCCGCCAACCGTTCGACGAAGAAAAACTCCGCGCCGGCATGCAACGCGCGCTGGAGAAACGTCCGGTGAGCGTCGAGCGCCTCGAATCCTCTCTGGTTCACATCAAGCACAAGCTGCGCGCCACCGGCGAGCGCGAGGTCAAATCCCTCGTGGTCGGCGAACTGGTGATGGCCGAGCTGCAAAAGCTCGATGAAGTGGCCTACATCCGTTTCGCTTCGGTATACCGGCGCTTCCAGGACCTTAACGAGTTCCGTGAAGAGATCGACCGCCTCGCCCGCGAACCGGTGAAAGAATGACCCGCGCCGCCGAGCAGGCGATCCTCGACGCCCACTTCATGGCGCGCGCGCTGCAACTGGCGCGCAAGGGCCACTACACCACCCATCCCAATCCACGGGTTGGCTGCGTGATCGTGCGTGACGGGCAGATTGTCGGCGAAGGCTTTCACGAGCGCGCCGGCGAACCCCACGCCGAGGTCCACGCCCTGCGCGCTGCCGGTGAACTGGCCCGGGGCGCCACGGCTTACGTGACCCTTGAGCCGTGCAGCCACCATGGCCGCACACCGCCGTGCGCCGATGCGTTGGTGACTGCCGGGGTTGCTCGGGTGGTCGCCGCGATGCGCGATCCGAACCCACAGGTCGCCGGGCGTGGCTTGCAGCGTCTGAGCGATGCCGGGATCGCCACCGAAAGCGGCGTGCTGGAAGTCGAGGCGCGCCAGCTCAATCAAGGTTTCCTGAAGCGCATGGAACATGGCTTGCCGTTCGTGCGGGTCAAGTTGGCGATGAGTCTCGACGGGCGCACGGCGATGGAAAGTGGCGAGAGCCAGTGGATCACCGGCCCGGCCGCGCGTTCCGCCGTGCAGCGTTTGCGCGCGCAGGCGGCCGTGGTGTTGACCGGCGCTGACACCGTACTGGCCGACGGCGCGCGCCTGACCGTGCGCGCCGACGAACTGGGTCTGGATGCCGAACAAACCGCACTGGCCATGAGCCGTCCGCCGCTGCGGGTGCTGATCGATGGGCGCCTGCGGGTGCCGTTGGATGCGCCGTTCTTCAAGGCCGGCCCGGCGCTGGTCGCCACCTGCATGGCGGTCGAAGAGCAATACGCCAATGGCCCGGAATGCCTGATCGTGCCGGGTGACGACGGTCAGGTCGATCTGCATCAACTGCTGATCGAACTGGCCAACCGTGGCGTCAACGAAGTGCTGGTCGAGGCTGGCCCACGCTTGGCCGGCGCGTTCGCGCAGCTTGGTCTGGTCGATGAGTTCGTGATCTTCATCGCCGGCAAGTTTCTCGGCTCCTCGGCGCGGCCGCTGCTGGACTGGCCGCTGGCCTATATGAAGGACGCTCCCGAGCTGAAAATCACTGAAATCCGCGCGGTTGGCGATGACTGGCGAGTCACTGCGACGCCAGTCGTTTCGGCGAGCGTATAATTCCCGGCCATCGCCTTAGCGCTGGCTTCGTTCTCAAGGAGAACCCCATGTTTACCGGCATCATCGAATCCATCGGCAGTATCCGTGCACTGACCCCCAAGGGCGGTGATGTGCGGGTGCATGTCGAAACCGGCAAGCTCGACCTGAGCGACGTCAAACTCGGCGACAGCATCGCGGTCAACGGCGTGTGCCTGACGGCGGTTGAACTGCCGGGCAACGGTTTTGCCGCCGACGTCAGCCGCGAAACCCTCGACTGCACCGCCATGAATGACCTGAAAAGCGGCAGCCCGGTCAACCTGGAAAAAGCCCTAACCCCGACCACCCGTCTCGGCGGGCATCTGGTCAGCGGTCACGTCGACGGTGTCGGCGAAGTGGTGTCGCGCAGCGACAATGCCCGCGCCGTGGAATTTCGCATTCGCGCGCCGAAGGAACTGGCCAAGTACATCGCCCATAAAGGTTCGATCACCGTCGACGGCACCAGCCTGACCGTGAACGCGGTCGATGGCGCCGAATTCCTGCTGACGATCATTCCGCACACCCTGAGCGAAACCATCATGGCTTCCTACAAGCCGGGCCGCCGGGTGAACCTGGAAGTCGATTTGCTGGCGCGTTATCTGGAGCGTTTGCTCCTCGGCGACAAGGCTGCTGAGCCAAGCGCTGGCGGTATTACTGAAAGCTTTCTGGCCGCCAACGGCTATCTCAAATCCTGACTGAAGGGGGTGCCTTGTGGCGCTCAATAGCATCGAAGAACTGGTTGAAGACATCCGCCAAGGCAAGATGGTCATCCTCATGGATGACGAAGACCGCGAGAACGAAGGCGACCTGATCATGGCCGCCGAATGCTGCAAGGCCGAGCACATCAACTTCATGGCCAAGCACGCCCGTGGCCTGATCTGCATGCCGATGAGCCGCGAGCGTTGCGAACTGTTGAAGCTGCCGTTGATGGCCCCGCGCAACGGTTCCGGTTTCGGCACCAAGTTCACCGTATCGATCGAAGCTGCCGAAGGCGTCACCACCGGTATCTCCGCCGCCGACCGTGCGCGCACCGTGCAAGCGGCGGCGGCCAAAGACGCCAAGGCTGAAGACATCGTCAGCCCGGGCCACATCTTCCCGCTGATGGCCCAGGCTGGCGGTACGCTGGCCCGTGCCGGTCACACCGAAGCCGCCTGCGACCTGGCGCGCATGGCCGGTTTCGAGCCAAGCGGCGTGATCTGCGAAGTGATGAACGACGACGGCACCATGTCCCGTCGCGCTGAGCTGGAAGCGTTCGCCGCCGAACACAACATCAAGATCGGCACCATCGCCGACCTGATTCACTACCGGATGATCCACGAACGTACCGTTCAGCGGATTGCCGAGCAGCCGCTGGACAGCGAACTGGGCCAATTCAACCTGGTGACCTATCGTGATTCGGTGGAAGGCGACGTGCACATGGCCCTCACGCTGGGCACCGTTTGCGCCGAGGAACCGACCCTGGTTCGCGTGCACAACATGGACCCGCTGCGCGACCTGCTGATGGTCAAGCAACCGGGCCGCTGGAGCCTGCGCGCCGCGATGGCTGCGGTGGCCGAGGCCGGCAGCGGTGTGGTGCTGTTGCTCGGCCACCCGCTGGACGGCGACGTGCTGCTGGCGCATATCCGCGAAACCGGTGAGCAGGCGGCGGTGAAAAAACCGACCACTTACAGCATCGTCGGTGCCGGCTCGCAGATCCTGCGTGACCTCGGTGTGCGCAAAATGCGCCTGATGTCGGCGCCAATGAAATTTAATGCGATATCCGGTTTCGATCTGGAAGTTGTAGAATACGTGCCCTCCGAATAATGACCCGGTGAATTCGGCATTGTTGATGTAGATCCTTGTGGTGAGGGGATTCATCCCCGACGGGCTGCGTAGCGGCCCTATTTGGTTGGGACTGCTGCGCAGTCCATCGGGGATGAATCCCCTCGCCACAGGGGTGTAGTCGAACAGCAATGCGGTGTTTCCGGTCATGAATTTGTGGCTAATATCACTGAGGGATGCGTACGAAACGCGTCCCGGCTCTTTAAGAGATCTGACGAATGACCCTGAAGACCATCGAAGGTACCTTCATCGCCCCTAAAGGCCGCTACGCTCTGGTAGTGGGCCGTTTCAACAGCTTCGTGGTTGAAAGCCTGGTCAGCGGTGCAGTTGATGCCCTGGTTCGCCACGGCGTGAGCGAAAGCGACATCACCATCATCCGCGCGCCTGGCGCCTTCGAAATCCCGCTGGTCGCGCAGAAAGTCGCCCAGAAAGGCGAGTTCGCAGCCATCATCGCCCTTGGCGCGGTCATTCGTGGCGGCACTCCACACTTCGAATACGTGGCAGGCGAGTGCACCAAGGGTCTGGCCCAGGTGTCCATGGAGTTCGGCGTACCGGTCGCGTTCGGCGTCCTGACCGTTGATTCCATCGAGCAAGCCATCGAACGTTCCGGCACCAAGGCCGGCAACAAAGGTGCTGAAGCTGCCCTGTCCGCTCTGGAAATGGTCAGCCTGCTGGCGCAGTTGGAGGCCAAGTGATTAGCGACGATAGCGATCGTTTCAACCCGCGCGATCCGAAACCTGCGGATGCCGGCAAGCCATCGAAAAGCGTCAAGCGTCGCGAAGCCCGTCAGCTCGCGACTCAGGCCCTGTATCAGTGGCACATGGCCAAGGCTTCGCTGAACGAGATCGAAGCGCAGTTCCGCGTTGATAACGATTTCACCGATGTCGATGGCGCGTATTTCCGCGAAATCCTCCACGGGGTTCCGGCGAGCCGCACCGAAATCGACACCGCGCTCAAGCCGTGCCTGGACATCGAAATCGAAGAGCTGGACCCGGTTGAACTGGCGGTTCTGCGCCTGTCCACCTGGGAGCTGCTCAAGCGCGTCGATGTGCCGTACCGCGTGGTGATCAACGAAGGTATCGAGCTGGCGAAAGTCTTCGGTTCGACCGACGGCCACAAGTTCGTCAACGGCGTACTCGACAAGCTGGCTCCGCGCCTGCGTGAAGCTGAAGTGAAGGCGTTCAAGCGCTGATACGCGCTTGAGACCTCATGGGCGAGTTTGAGCTGATCCGCAATTTCTTCGCCGCCGCGCCTTGTGCGCAGGGCGGCGAGGGCGTTGCTCTGGGGATCGGCGACGACTGCGCCTTGCTGGCGGTTCCCCCCGGGGAACAGCTGGCGATTTCCACCGATACGCTGGTGGCCGGCGTGCATTTCGCCGATCCCTGCGATCCGTTTCTGCTCGGTCAGCGCTCGCTGGCCGTCGCGGTCAGCGATCTGGCCGCCATGGGCGCCACGCCCGTTGCCTTTACCCTTGCCCTGACTGTGCCGACGGTGACTGCCGATTGGCTGCAAACCTATGCCCACGGTTTGAACCGCATGGCGCAGGGCTGCAGCGTCGCGCTGGTCGGCGGCGACACCACGCGCGGCCCGTTGAGCCTCACGGTGACGGTGTTCGGCCGCGTGCCGGCCGGGCAGGCCTTGACCCGCAGCGGCGCACAACCGGGCGACCTGCTTTGTGTTGGCGGCGAACTGGGCAATGCCGCCGGTGCCTTGCCGCTGGTGCTTGGCCAGCGTGAAGCCGCAACGGATATCGCCCAGCCGCTGCTCGATCATTACTGGTCGCCCCAGCCGCAACTGGCTCTTGGTCAGGCGCTTCGTGGCAAGGCCACTGCCGCTCTCGACATCTCCGACGGCCTGCTCGCCGACTGTGGGCATATCGCCCTGGCCTCGCAGGTTCGCCTCGAAGTTGAACGCGAGCGCGTACCGTTGTCCGATGCTTTAGTGGCGTTTCTCGGTCAGCGCGGTGCCGAACGGGCGGCGTTGAGCGGCGGCGATGACTATGTGCTGGCCTTCACGCTACCGTCCGTCGAGTTGCCGGCACTGCTGGCCGATGGCTGGCCGATCCATGTGATCGGGCGTGTGGCGCAGGGCCAGGGTGTGGTGCTGCTGGATCGCGAAGGACACGACATCACCCCGCAAATCCGGGGTTATCAACATTTTCAGGAGACACCGTGACAGATCACCCGAAACAGGTTCCGGCCGAATTCGTTCCGCCGTCGGTCTGGCGCAATCCCTGGCATTTCCTCGCGTTCGGCTTCGGCTCCGGCACCTTGCCGAAAGCGCCGGGCACGTGGGGTTCGTTAGTTGCGCTACCCTTTATCCCGTTGTGGCAGATGTTGCCCGACTGGGGTTACTGGCTGATGCTCGGAATCACCATGCTGTTCGGCTTCTGGCTGTGCGGCAAGGTCGCCGACGATCTGCGGGTCCACGACCATGAAGGCATCGTCTGGGACGAAATGGTCGGGATGTGGATCACCCTGTGGCTGGTGCCGGAGGGCTGGTACTGGTTGCTCGCGGGTTTTCTGGTGTTCCGTTTCTTCGATATTCTCAAGCCGTGGCCGATTCGCTGGATCGACCGGCATGTCCATGGCGGCGTCGGCATCATGCTCGACGACGTGCTGGCCGGCGTGTTCGCCTGGCTGGCGATGCAGGGGCTGGTGTGGATTTTCGCCTGATCCGGATTGTCCGGGTTCAGTGAGGAGACTAGGGATGGCTCGACGCTGGCTGGCGCTGGTGTTTCTGACTTTGCTGGGCACTGTCGCCAGTGCGCAGGAAACCGCGCACGCGCCGTCGGTCATCCACCTGGCCAGCGAGGACTGGGAAGATTACACCGCCGCGGACGGTCATGGCCTGGGCTGGGACGTGCTGCGCAAGGTGTTCGAACCGGCGGGAGTGAAACTCGACATTCGCAGCGAACCGTACACTCGTTCAGTTGGGCTGGCCCAGCGTGGCGAGGTCGATGCTTGTGTCGGTTCTTATCATGAAGAATTCAGCGACCTGCTCTATCCGCGCTGGAATTTCGACACCGACCACATCTACGCCCTGGGCCTGGCGAGTAATCCAGCACCGACCCCGGAAACCCTCGGTCAATATCGGCTGGCCTGGGTTCGTGGTTACGACTATCAGAATTATCTACCCGGCGTGCGCAACTTCAACGAGGTCGTGCGACGTACCGGGATCCTCTCGATGCTCACCCACAACCGCGCCGACTATTACATCGATGCTTTGACCGAAATCGATTACGTGCTTGGCCGGGCCAGGGAACCGACGCAGTTTCGCAAGACGCATATCGCCGAACTGCCGCTGTACCTGTGCTTCGCCAACACACCGCAAGCGCGCATGTTGATGGCAGTGTTCGACCGGCGCATGGAGCAGTTGGTCAAGAGCGGCGAGCTCAAGCCAATTTTCGAACAGTGGAAGCAGCCGTATCCGTTCGAGCCGAACTGACAGGGCCGTCCCCCCTGTGGGAGCGGGCTTGCTCGCGAATGCGGTAGTTCAGCCAGCCTATTGCCGACTGACACGACGCCTTCGCGAGCAAGCCC
>NZ_JASCPO010000081.1:0-24513 GCF_029960145.1 Pseudomonas sp. PS01299
CGATTGCGGTGTGTCAGTCAGTATTACGGTGACTGACACACCGCAATCGCGAGCAGGCTCACTCCTACAAGGGATTGTGTAAGGCTCACTGTCAGGCCTCGACCTGACTCCATTGCTTGCTCAGCCGTTTGTCCGAGATCGGCGCTTTTGTCCCCAGTTGCTGGGCGAACAGCGACACCCGGTATTCCTCCAGCCACCAGCGGTACAGCTCCAGCTGCGGATCACGCTTGCCTTCCTGCGCATGTTTGGCCGCGCGAGTCTGATATTGCGCCCAGAGGCCGGCCAGTTCACCGCTCCAGACGCGATCCTTCTGCACTTGCGCACCGAGTTTCTCGAAACGCTGCTCGACCGCCTTCAGATAACGCGGCAACTCTTTGAGCCATTGCATCGGTGTTTCCCGGACGAAACCCGGATACACCAGATTGCTGATTTGCTGCTTGATGTCATTCAGCGCCACAGCCTGCGCCAGATCGATCTTGCCCTTGAAGCGTTTTTGCAGGCTGTGCCACAGTTTGAGGATCTCCAGCGTCAGCCTTGCCACGCGCTCGGCGTGTTCGGTCCAACTGCCGCGTTTGCGTTCCGCCAATGCGGCGAGCCCGGCGCCGTCACGGGGCAACGGGTCTTCGCCTTCCAGAATGCAGCTGTCGAGGCTGGCCAGCAGAATGTCTTCGACCAGCGCATCCACTCGGCCCAGCTCGCGATAGAGCAGGCCCAACTCGGTGATACCCGGCAGTTTGCTGCGCAGGAACTTCGCCGGCTCCGCCAGTTGCTGCAGCAGCAGCCGCTGCAAGGCGCGGCGATGCTGGAACTCAGCTTCGGCCGGGGTCGAGAACCGCCCTTCCTTGACCGTGCCGCCCTCTTCGACCAGCGCCGGATAGACCGTCATCGACAATCCGGCAATCTTCTGCTGGGTCTTTTCCGCCACCGGGGCGAAGACCTTGGCCTCCACCGGTTGCTGACTTTTCGCACTCTGCGGCACGGCCAAAGCCGCCTGGCTGGCTTCGGCAAAACGCGCGGTCAGCTCGGCCAGGTCGCGGCCCTCGCCGAGGAACTTGCCCTGGCCGTCGACGATTTCCAGGTTCATCCGCAGATGGCTTTCGACCTGCTGCGCGGCTTCCGCCCATGCTTCATCGCTGACGCGCGCACCGGTCATGCGCAGCAACTCGCGACCGAGCGCTTGCGGCAATGAGCCTTCAGCGAAGGTCATGCGCTGCAACGCCGCCTTGATGAAATCCGGTACCGGCACGAAGTTCTTGCGCAAGGCTTTCGGCAGATTGCGCACCAGCGCAATGCACTTGGCCTCGATCAGCCCCGGCACCAGCCATTCCAGACGTTCCGGTGGCAGCATCGGCAGCAGCGGTGCCGGCACGCGCAGGGTCACGCCGTCGCGCGGGTGATTGGGTTCGAAGTGATAACTGAGCGCCAGTTCCAGATCACCGATGTGCAGCGTGTCCGGGTAGTCGCGCGCGGTGACCTCACTGGCCTCGCGGGCCAGCACGTCTTCTTCGCGCATGATCAGCAATTGCGGGTCTTTCTGGCTGTTGACCCGATACCAGCTGTCGAACGTCGCGGTCTGATGAATCTCCGCCGGCAAGCGCGCATCGTAGAACGCGTACAGGGTTTCTTCGTCAGCGAGAATGTCGCGGCGCCGAGCCTTGGCTTCCAGCTCGTCGAGCTGTTCGAGCAACTGCTTGTTGGCGGTCAGGCACTTGGCTTTCGACTGAATCTCGCCACGCACCAGACCTTCGCGGATAAACAGCTCACGCGAGACCAGCGGATCCACCGGGCCGTAATGCACCGGGCGGCGACCCACCACGATCAGCCCGAACAGGGTGATCTGCTCGTAGGCCACGACCTGGCCGCGCTTCTTCTCCCAGTGCGGTTCGAAATGGTTTTTCTTGATCAGGTGCCCGGCCAGCGGCTCGATCCAGTCGGCATCGATCTTGGCGACCATGCGCGCGTAGAGCTTGGTGGTTTCCACCAGTTCGGCGGTCATCAGCCACTGCGGACGCTTCTTGCCAATGCCCGATGACGGATGAATCCAGAAGCGCCGCTGACGGGCACCGAGGTAATCGCCGTCCTCGGTTTTCTGGCCGATCTGGCTGAGCAGACCGACCAATACCGCTTTGTGCAGTTTCGGGTAATCCGCCGGCTCTTTATTGAGGCTCAACTGCATGTCGCGGCAGATCAGGCTCAACTGGCGATGAGAGTCACGCCACTCGCGCAGACGCAGATAATTGAGGAAATTCTTCCGGCACCAGTTACGCAGCGGACTGGCGGTCAGCACCTGACGCTGCTCTTCAAAACCGCGCCACAGATTAACCAGTCCGGCGAAGTCCGAATCGCTGTCTTTCCATTGTGCGTGGGCCTGATCGGCTGCTTGCTGACGCTCCGGCGGACGCTCGCGCGGATCCTGAATCGACATCGCACTGGCGACGATCAGCACTTCCTGCAAGCTGCCGAGCTTCGCCGCTTCCAGCAGCATGCGGCCCATGCGCGGGTCGACCGGCAAGCGCGCCAACTGGCGACCGAGCGGGGTCAGCTGGCTGTTGCGATCCACCGCCGAGAGCTCTTGCAGCAGGTTGAAACCGTCGCTGATCGCCTTGCCGTCCGGCGGCTCGATGAACGGGAACGCGGTGATCTCACCGAGGCGCAGGTGCAGCATCTGCAAGATCACGGCAGCAAGGTTGGTACGCAGAATTTCCGGATCGGTGAATTCCGGGCGACCGAGGAAGTCTTCTTCGCTGTACAGGCGCACGCAGATCCCCGGCTCGACCCGGCCGCAACGACCCTTACGCTGATTGGCGCTGGCCTGGGAAATCGCTTCGATCGGCAGACGCTGGACCTTGGCGCGGTAGCTGTAGCGACTGATGCGCGCGGTGCCGCTGTCGATCACGTAACGGATGCCCGGCACGGTCAGCGAGGTCTCGGCAACGTTGGTCGCCAGCACCACGCGCCGCCCCGGGTGCGACTGGAAAATCCGCTGCTGCTCGGCCGGCGACAGGCGCGCGTACAGCGGCAGGATTTCCGTGTGTTTGAGCTGGGCCTTGCGCAGCATGTCGGCGGCATCGCGGATCTCGCGCTCGCCGGGCAGGAACACCAGCACATCGCCGGGACTGCGGCGTTCGCTGCGCTCGTAGGCGGCAATTTCGTCGAGGGTGGCGAGGATCGCCTGATCCACGGTCAGGTCGTCTTCGACACGGTTGCCCTCTTCATCCTGCTCCAGGGTCAGCGGGCGATACCAGGTGTCCACCGGGAAAGTCCGCCCGGACACCTCGACGATCGGCGCATCGTCGAAATGCTTGGAGAAGCGCTCCAGATCGATGGTCGCCGAGGTGATGATGACCTTCAGATCCGGACGACGCGGCAGCAGGGTTTTCAGGTAACCGAGCAAGAAGTCGATGTTCAGGCTGCGCTCGTGGGCTTCGTCGACGATGATCGTGTCGTAGCGCTCGAGGTAGCGGTCGTTCTGGGTTTCCGCCAGCAGGATGCCGTCAGTCATCAGTTTGATCAGGGTGTTGGCATCGCTCTGATCCTCGAAGCGCACCTGATAGCCAACCAGCGAACCGAGCGGTGTGCCGAGTTCTTCGGCCACCCGGCTGGCGACACTGCGCGCAGCGATTCGGCGTGGCTGGGTGTGGCCGATCAAGCCATGCTGACCACGACCGATTTCCAGACAGATTTTCGGCAACTGGGTGGTTTTCCCCGAGCCGGTTTCGCCAGCGATGATCAGCACCTGATGCTTCTCCAGCGCTGCCTTGATTTCGTCGCGCTTGGCGGCGATCGGCAGGCTGTCGTCGTAACGAATCACTGGCAGGCTGGCACGGCGCGCCAGCACCTGATCACAGGACGCCTGCATGCGCGCCACCCACTGGGCCAGTTTGGCCTCGTCGGGTTTCTTGCGCAGCTCGAGCAACTGCCGCCGCAGCCGGTGACGGTCGGCGAGCATGGCGTGATCGAGGTTTTTCAGCAGTTTGTCGATGGAGGGCGATTCGTCGGTCATCGGGTACGCAATTCGGTCGTCTGTTTATGCAGGGGGGCGATTGTCGCAGATTTGCATCACTGAACACGACTGCGAGGTGCTCTTGTGGCGAGGGGATTTATCCCCGATCGGCTGCGCAGCAGTCGCCGACTGGATATGAAAGTCGCTCTGAAGCGTCTGAGTTGAATGGTTTTTGGGGGGGCTTCGCACCCCATCGGGGATAAATCCCCTCGCCACAATGTGTTTACCTGGGAGTCATTCGTTATCCAGACCTTTGCGGCGGTAAGGGAAGACGTCGATGACTTTGCCGGCGCGAATCGCCTCTTGCAAACCCTTCCAGTAATCGGCGTTATACAACTCGCCATGCAGTTGATCGAACAATTTGCGCTGCCCGGCATCGGCGAACAGGAAAGGCGGAAACTCTTCCGGGAACACATCCAGCGGCCCGATCGAGTACCACGGTTCGGAAGCCATTTCGTCCTCGGGGGTGCGCGGCGCGGGGATGTGGCGGAAGTTGGCTTCGGTCAGGAAGCAGATCTCGTCGTAGTCGTAGAACACCACTCGGCCGTGACGAGTGACGCCGAAGTTCTTCAGCAACATGTCGCCGGGAAAGATGTTGGCCGCCGCCAGTTGCTTGATCGCCAGGCCGTAGTCCTCCAGCGCCTCGCGCACCTGCGCTTCATTGGCGTTGTCCAGATAGAGGTTGAGCGGGGTCATGCGGCGCTCGGTCCAGCAGTGGCGGATCAGCACCGTGTCGCCTTCGACCGAGACCGTCGACGGCGCGACTTCCAGCAGTTCTTCCAGGCACGCCGGATCGAACTTGCTCAGCGGAAAACGGAAGTCGGCGAACTCCTGGGTATCGGCCATGCGCCCGACCCGGTCGACACTTTTCACCAGACGGTATTTTTCGATCACCGTCGCCCGGTCGACGTTTTTCGACGGCGAGAAACGGTCCTTGATGATCTTGAATACGGTGTTGAAGCCCGGCAGGGTAAACACGCTCATGACCATGCCGCGCACACCGGGGGCCATGATGAACTGGTCGTCGGTGTTGGCCAGGTGATTGATCAGCGCCCGGTAGAACTCGGATTTGCCGTGCTTGTAGAAGCCGATCGAGGTGTACAGCTCGGCGATGTGCTTACCCGGCAGGATGCGCCGCAGGAAGCCGATGAACTCCGCCGGCACCGGCACATCGACCATGAAATACGAACGGGTGAAGGAGAAGATGATCGACACATCGGCTTCGTCGGTGATCAGCGCATCGATCTGAATCCCGCGGCCCTCGCGGTGCAGCAATGGAATCACCAGCGGCCACTGCTCGTCGCGGGTGTAGATGCGCCCGACCAGATACGCGCCCTTGTTTCGGTACAGCACCGAGGAAAACAGCTCCACGCTCAGCTCCGGATCCTTGCACACCCAGTCCGGCAAATTCTCGCGCAGTTGCGACTCGAGGCGCTGCAGGTCGCCGGGCAGATCAGCGTAATCCTCGCTGAAGCGGTAGTCGGCAAAGATGCTGGCGAGCATCGATGACAACTGGCCCTGCGGCTTGTAGGTGCGGGTTTGCGCAGCACGGGCGCGGCGCAGGCTCGGCCGGGTGGTGTGGATGAACATGCAGCCATCGCTGATCAGGTCGTGGCTGAACAGCCCGCAGAAGATCGAGTTGTACCAGGTCTCGGACAGCTCATCGTCGAAGCGCAGGTCGATGACACTGATGTAAGCACTTTTCACCAACGGCCAACTGCCGACATTCATCAGCGTCTCGTCGTCGAAATGCTCGCGCAGGCGGGCGATGGTTTCGCCGACCTTTTCTTCGTAGAGATTGATCCGCGCCGCCGACGCGGTCTGCGTCTCCTGCCAGCGCGCCTGCTCGAAGCGCTCGCGCGCACCGTCGGTGATCCGCCGGAAATGCTCGCGGTAATCGTCAAAGCCATCGAGGATCATGCGGGCGATGTCGGTGGCTGGCCATTGCTGCGGCATAGATGAGACCTCGGCGTGCAAGTGGAAATCTGTGCCTGAGCTTAGCCACGGATGCATGCGCAGGAGAAGTGCAATTTCTGCCAAAAGCGCGGCAGGGTTGTACAGCGACACAGTTTTTATCAAAGTTTTTTGAGTCGACCGTTCGGTCAATTAACCGCCCTCTCAGTCTCGCCTGCCGCCCCGCGCCAGCCCGCGAATTCCCTGTGATTCGGATCCAATCCCTGCCCCACCGCTCTGGCTCGCGGTTTACCGCTGCGTTCCTGCCTTTCGATGATAGAGATGAACTGCTCACAGATTGGTCTTACCAAAATAGTGGCACTTTGATATACAGCCTGCCAGCACCCGCCTCACAACAAGATCCTCGCCCACGAGGACGACCTCTTCCTCATAGATCAAGGAGCACATTGATGTCTATCCGCAATCTGCGCATCGGTTTGCGCGCCAGTTTGAGTTTTGCCGTATTGGCCGCCCTGCTGGTGGTGGTCGGCCTGTTCGGCCTGGGCCAGATGAAAAATCTGCGTGAGAGCGCAACGGTGATCGAGGAATCGTGGATGCCCAGCATCGAGAGCATTCACGATGCGGCGGCGAACATCGCCAACATCCGCCTCGAATCCCTGCGCCTGATCACCAGCACCCAGCCGGCGGTACGCGACACAAGCAAAGGCCTCATCAAGGTGCAACGCGAAGAATTGTCGAAGCGCCTGAAGGACCACACCGCTCTACTGGCCAGCGATGCGGAACGGGCGATGCTCGACGGTTTGAATGGCGACGTCGCCAAGTACATGAGCATCCTGGACCAGATCATCGCTCAGATCGACGCCGGGCAAAGTGAACAGGCCTATGCCCGTCTGAACAATGAACTGGCGCCACAGGGCCGGATCCTCGACAAGGCGCTGGAGCAGATGATCAGCGTCAACCAGCAAGGCGCCGACAGCGCCGCCGAAGCTGCTGCCGGGGTTTATCAGCAGGCGCTGTGGATTGTCGCGAGCATCATCGTTATCGCCCTGATCGCCACCCTGCTGCTGGCCTGGCTGCTGACCCGCAGCATCACCGCACCGATCAATCAAGCCCTGTCCGTCGCGCAAAAAATTGCCGCCGGCGACCTCAGCGGCCAGATTGCCGATCACGGTAGCGATGAGGCGGCGCAGTTGCTCAGCGCCCTCGCCGAGATGCAGAACAACCTGCGCTCGACCATCCGTGGCATCAGCGAATCGGCGCAGCAACTGGCCTCCGCCGCCGAAGAAATGAGCTCGGTGATGGAGCAAAGCACCCGTGGCCTGCAACAGCAGAACGATCAGATCGAACAGGCCGCCACCGCCGTCACCGAGATGAGCACGGCGGTGGATGAAGTTGCGGCCAACGCAGTGTCCAGCGCCGAGGCATCCGAAGCCTCGAACGAGGACAGCAAACACGGGCATGTGCAGGTCAGCGAGACCATCAGCTCGATTCAGGAACTGGTCAGCGCGGTGCTCGGTGCGTCGGAGCAGGCCGAAGGCCTCGCCACTCAGGCTCAGGACATCAGCAAGGTGCTGGAGGTGATTCGCGGCATCGCCGGGCAAACCAACCTGCTGGCGCTCAACGCCGCCATCGAAGCGGCGCGCGCGGGTGAGGCCGGACGCGGTTTTGCGGTGGTCGCCGATGAAGTGCGTTCGCTGGCGCAACGCACGCAGAACTCCACCGAAGAAATCGAGCTGATGATCAGCAGCATCCAGCAAGGCACCGGCGCCACCGTCGGCGCGCTGCAAAGCAGTGCCGAGCAAGCCAGCCACACGTTGCGCCGGGCCAACAGTGCCGGTCAGGCACTGGAGAAAATCACCGCGTCGATCTCGCAGATCAACCAGCGCAACCTGGTGATCGCCAGCGCGGCCGAGCAGCAAGCGCTGGTCGCGCGCGAGGTTGATCAGAATCTGGTGACCATCCGCGATCTCTCGACCCAGACCGCCGCCGGCGCTACCCAGACCTCCGCTGCCAGTCAGGAACTGTCGCGCCTGGCGATCGACCTCAACGGCCTGGTGACGCGCTTCGTGCTCTGAATGAAAAATTAAATGCCCGATTGACGGTTGCCATCGACAAAGCGCTCGGCAACACTCTCGTCCCGATCAAGGAAGGAGTGCCACCGTGAGCGCTGTCGATATTTTCCGCATGCTGTCGCTGGCAGCCATCTGGGGCGCGAGCTTCCTGTTCATGCGCATTATTGCGCCGGTGATCGGCACCATTCCGACCGCGTTCTTTCGGGTGTCGATTGCTGCCGTCGGTCTGCTGGTGATTCTCGGGCTGATGCGCATCAGCTGGGATTTCAAGGGCAAACTGAAAACGGTGATGTTGCTGGGCGTTATCAACTCGGGGATTCCGGCGACGTTGTATTCGGTGGCGGCGCAAGTGTTGCCGGCCGGTTACTCGGCAATCTTCAACGCCACCACGCCGTTGATGGGCGTGTTGATTGGCGGGCTGTTTTTCAGCGAAAAACTCACTGTCGCGAAACTGACCGGAGTGTTTCTCGGCTTGTTCGGTGTCGGCGTGCTGACGCGCGCAGGTCCGGTCGCGTTCGATCTGCAATTGCTGATGGGCGCCCTCGCCTGCCTGCTCGCTACCACTTGCTACGGCTTCGCCGGGTTCCTCACGCGGCGCTGGCTGGATCACAGCGGCGGGCTCGACAGTCGTCTCTCGGCCGTGGGCAGCATGCTCGGCGCCTCGCTGTTTCTGTTGCCACTGTTCGGCTACAGCGTGATCACCGCCCCTCCGGCAAGCTGGGGTGGGTGGAATGTCTGGCTGTCGCTGCTGGGCCTGGGTCTGGGCTGCACGGCGTTCGCCTACATCATCTATTTCCGCCTGCTCAGCTCCATCGGCCCGGTCAAATCGATGACCGTGACCTTCATGATTCCGGCGTTCGGCGTGTTGTGGGGCGCATTGTTGCTGGATGAACCGCTGTCGATGGCGCACCTGTATGGCGGGGTGTTGATTGCGCTGGCGTTGTGGCTGGTGTTGAAGCCGGCGGTGGTGAAGCCCGCTGCCGTAACCGTCCGCTGATTTGCGGCGTTAACAAGTCAGTCTTCGCGAGCAAGCCCGCTCCCACAGGAGGAATGCATTCCAATGGTGGGAGCGGGCTTGCTCGCGAAGAGGCCGGCCCAGACACTGAAAATGCCCGGGTTGGCCTGAAGGTTTTCAAGCAGTTTTACGGAACACAAACGCCAGCCCGACGATGATCAACAGCATCCCCAGCACACTCAACGCCGCCAGACGATTGCCGAAAATCAGGTAATCCATCACCGCCGTCACCGCCGGTACCAGATAGAACAGACTGGTGACATTCACCAGATTGCCCCGGGCGATCAGGCGATAGAGCAACAGTGTCGCCAACACCGACACCACCAGTCCCATCCACAACACCGGCACGATGAAACCCGTGCTCTGTTCAAAGTGGAACGGCTGAAATGGCACAAATATCCCGCACAACAACAGCCCGGCCAGATACTGCACCGGCAATGTGCCGAGGGGATTGTCGGTGATGCGCTTCTGCATGATCGAGCCCACCGTCATGCTCGCCAGCGCCAACAGACCGAACAGCATCCCTGCCCAGGACATCCCCGCCAGTCCGATCCCCTGATAAACCACCATGATCAGCCCGGCCAGCCCCAGCGCGAGGCCGAACATCCGGCTCGCCGAGCGCTGCCGCTCTATCAACACGACAGTGAGGATCGGCTGTACGCCCATGATGGTCGCCATCACCCCCGGCGTGACTCTGGTGTTCAGGGCCAGCAGATAGAAAATCTGATACGCCCCCAACAACACCACGCCCGTTGCAATCGCAAACAGCATCGGCCGACCGCCCTTGGGCAGCTTCAACTTGAGCAGCGGCGTCAACAGCAACAGCCCGCACAGCGCGATCACAAAGCGCATCAGCAGAAAGGCAAAGGGTGACGCATGGGCCAGGCCCCATTTGGAGAAGATTGCCCCGCTGCTCCACAGTAGAACGAACAGGCTCGTGGACGTCGCCGCGAGCGCGGATTTTTTCGAAAGGACAAACATGAATACCACCTGTAGTCAGGCAAACAGCCAACTCAGCCGAGGCTGAAATTCAGTAGGTTTTCTGGCGAGCGCAGGGGTCAGCAGAGAATGCCGATCAGCCCGAAACGCCAACGCCCGGCGGTGATACGACGGCGCACACCGGCGTGCTACTGACAGGTGGAGGGTAATGACTGATCTGCCCAGGCTGCTGATTCCCGCACGGCACGACGCCAGCGTTGACCGCTGAATCGACTACCGCGTTGATGAGGGATGCAGGCATTGGGGCTGATCTTTTTTGAAGGGTTTGGAGAGTGAATCAGATGATTCACGAGCGCCGACTATAACCAGCGTGGGACATGGATTGCAATGATTTGGACAAAGGGCCAGCAGGGACAGTTGGCCGCGAGGTGATTAGGCTGAAGAGCAACGGATAGGCCCATTGATGGGGAGACAGGGAATGCTCGGGATCACATGCCAAGGGAACGGACGAATTTGCGGTATCAGTTGTACAAGTCGCAGGCCAGGAAACAGGCAAGCATCGCCAAAGCTCTATTGCAGCTACCAGCGCGGCAAGACTTGTCGAAAGTACGCTTCGAACCCATCGACGCCATAGCACTGAGCGCGTTCGAGCTCTGGGAGAATCCACTTTTTTGCTGGCGAGAGGTTGCCGCATGGAAATCACGAGAACCCCTGTCCCTGGATATCGCGATCTGGTTCGAAGAACAGCTCTGCGGACTGTGCTTCGTCAATCCGAACAAAAGCCGCCAACGTATTCGAATCGTACGATTGGAAGGGCGACCCGGAGATTCTCACCCGCTGAAAAATCGTATCGGGACCTTGGCGATGATGGTCATCGATGAGTTCGCCCAAATAGTCGGCAGCAAGTTCATTGAAGTCCAGGAGCCAATGCAGGGCGCAATTCCTGTTTATACAAAGCTCGGCTTCAAATTTGATTTGGAAGGTCGTCTTGTCCTAGCAGTGGAGAGTAAAGTATCGTGAAAACAGTTCAAGTAATGATCAATGAGGGAGGGAGCATGCGCAAATCAGTCAAGAAATCCCCCGCTAAGAAAAGATCAATCAAAACAGAAGAAAAGATTGTGTCATCCGGGCTATCAGCCAATCAGCAGCGCTTTCTGCAGTTACTGATTACAGGCATTGAAGACGAACCCAACGTTCTCGCCGGGCGCCGCTGACTCACAGACAATAAAAAACCGCTCACAAGGAGCGGTTTTTTCATTTCAACATCCGGCTTCAACCAAACAGCCAATACCCCAGCAACGTCAACACTACCACTGCCAATACCGGACGCAGGATGCGGTAGGCCTTGGGATTGCGGCGTTTCCACTGTTTGACCACGCCGCTGAACCGGTCGCTGAAGTTCTTGCTCCAGGCGTAGGCCTGGTTGATGCCGCCGACACGTTCATCATCAAGGTTCTGCGGCGCGGTGGCGCGGCCCAGCCAGGCGCTGATGGCGCGATTGATGCGGGTCATCAGGCGGTTGCTCAGCGGGCGTTCGACATCGCAGAACAGGATGACGCGGGTCTGTTCGGTCTCGTTCTTGACCCAGTGCACGTAGGTCTCATCGAACATCACGTCTTCACCGTCACGCCAGGCGTAGACCTGACCATCAACGAAGATCCGGCAATCGTCGGAGTTCGGTGTCGACAGGCCCAAGTGATAACGCAGCGAGCCGGCAAACGGGTCACGGTGCGGGTTCAGATGGCTGCCACCCGGCAACAGCGCGAACATCGCGCCTTTGACGTTAGGGATCGCACTGACCAGCGCCACGGTCTTCGGGCACAGGGTTTCGGCCGACGGCAGCGGTTTGTCGTACCACTTGAGGTAGAAACGTTTCCAGCCCTTCTTGAAGAACGAGCCGAAACCGGCGTCATTGTTCTTCTCGGCGGCGCGGATGTAGCCCTCGTCGAACAGGTGCATGGCTTCGTCGCGAATGGTTTCCCAGTTATCGCGCAACACATCCAGCTCCGGAAACTTGCTGCGATCCAGATACGGTTTGGAGGGAACGCCGGAGAACAGGTACATCAGCGCGTTGTACGGGGCGAACAGCGCCGAGTGGTTGACGAACTGACGCAGTACCGGCAGACGCGCCTTGCCGCGCAAATGCACATAGAGGATGCTGCCCACAAACAGCAGCAACACCAACACCTTGGCGGCTAACGAAAAGGTCATCAACGACTCCTTGAATAAAGACAACGCTGCGCAATGCCCATTACCCGGCATGGCAGCCGGCCATGATAAACACTACCGGCCTCGGGAAAAACCCGCTGAACCCAAGATTCAGTGTTAAGAATTGCGCAACAAAGCATTTATTAGCATAACGATCCTGAACCCTGGCTGATCTGAGTCAATTCGACTACTGCTGATTCTCCTGCTCGGTGAACAGATCGCTGAACAGCATGCTCGACAGATAGCGCTCACCGGAGTCCGGCAAAATCACCACGATGGTCTTGCCCTGCATGTCCGGTTTCTCGGCCAGGCGCACCGCTACGGCCATGGCCGCGCCGCAAGAGATACCGCACAAAATCCCTTCTTCCTGCATCAGGCGCAGCGCCATGGCCTTGGACTCGTCGTCAGTGACCTGCTCCACCCGGTCGACCATCGACAGATCGAGGTTCTTCGGCACGAAACCCGCGCCAATCCCCTGAATCTTGTGTGGGCTCGGCTTGATCTCTTCACCCGCCAGCGCCTGGCTGATGACCGGCGAAGACACCGGCTCCACTGCCACCGACAGAATCGGTTTGCCCTGGGTATTCTTGATATACCGCGAAACGCCGGTGATGGTTCCGCCGGTCCCGACGCCAGCCACCAGCACATCGACGGCGCCATCGGTGTCGTTCCAGATTTCCGGGCCGGTGGTTTTTTCGTGGATCGCCGGGTTGGCCGGGTTATCGAACTGCGACGGCATGAAGTATTTGCCAGTGTCGCTGGCAACAATTTCGGCAGCCTTCTCGATCGCGCCTTTCATGCCCTTGGCCGGTTCGGTCAGGACCAGCTCTGCGCCGAGGGCCTTGAGCACCTTGCGCCGCTCGATGCTCATTGATGCCGGCATGGTCAGCATCAATTTGTAACCACGGGCGGCGGCAACGAAGGCCAGACCGATGCCGGTATTGCCCGACGTCGGTTCGACGATGGTCACGCCCGGCTTGAGTTTGCCGCTGCTTTCGGCGTCCCAGATCATGTTCGCGCCGATCCGGCACTTGACCGAATAACCGGGGTTGCGCCCCTCGATCTTGGCCAGGATGGTCACGCCGCGCGGCGCGATGCGGTTGATCTGCACCAGCGGCGTGTTGCCGATGGAATGGGCGTTGTCAGCGAAAATACGGCTCATGGCTGGGTCCTTATGCAGCGTTGAATTCAGCGTTCCAAGGTATGCCTGTTGCCGGGCGCAGTCCAGTCGGGTCGAACGTCTGCGCCGCGCCACAGTCAATCGCTTACATCGTTCGGGAATTGTTGCCATGAAGCGTCGTTATAGCTGGCCAATAGGGATTTTTGCCGTCGTCGTTGTGCTGCTGATCGCCCTGCACATCGCCCTGCCCTACGTGGTGCGCGATTACCTGAACGGCAAACTGGCCGACATGGGTGACTACCGCGGCCAGGTCACCGACGTCGATCTGGCCCTGTGGCGCGGCGCCTACCGGATCAACGGCCTGAAGATCGTCAAGGTCGACGGCAAGGTGCCGGTGCCGTTCGTCAACGCGCCCGTGATCGATCTGGCGGTCAACTGGCATTCGCTGTGGTACGACCATGCCGTGGTGGCGCAGGTGCAATTCTTCAATCCCGAGATCAACTTCGTCGATGGCGGCCCCAACAAGCAGAACTCGCAGACTGGTAAAGGCACCGACTGGCGGGCGCAACTGGGCAAGTTGCTGCCGATCACTCTCGACGAGGTGCAGATCCACGACGGCAAGATCACTTTCCGCAATTTCAACTCCAAACCGCCGGTCAACATGAACGCCAGCAACGTCGAGGCGAGCATCTACAACCTGACCAACGTGGTCGACAAACAGGGCAAGCGCGATGCCCGCTTCGAAGGCAAGGCCAAGCTGCTCGGCCACGCACCACTGGAAACCACGGCCACTTTCGATCCGCTGAGCAATTTCGAGGACTTCCAGTTCCGCCTGCGCGCCCGCGACATCGAACTCAAGAGCATGAACGACTTCGCCTCGGCCTACGGCAAGTTCGACTTCAACGCCGGCCACGGCGACGTGGTCATCGAAGCCCAGGCGAAAAAAGCCCAGGTCACTGGCTACATCAAACCGCTGCTGCGCGACGTCGAAGTGTTCAACTGGCAGCAGGACGTGGAGAACAAGGACAAGAGCATCTTCCGCTCAGTCTGGGAGGCCATCGTCGGCGGCACGGAAACCGTGCTGAAGAACCAGGCCAAGAATCAGTTCGCCACCAAGGTCGAACTCAGTGGCAACGTGCATCAGCAAAACATCAGTGCGTTCGAAGCGTTTTTGCAGATTTTGCGTAATGGCTTCATTCAGGCTTTCAATGCGCGGTATGAGCGGCCGAAGCCGGATGCGGGCTAATTCTTACGATTAACGACATATCGACCAGATTCTTCAGCCGCCAGCGTGGACTTTTGCTGCAATGAGTCCCAACCAAGACAAGCCAAGGCTAATGACCTTGGCACCGCCTCCCGCCCATTACTGTATCGGCTGATGCTGCGGGCACTGACACCCAGCGCCTCGGCTGCCTGATTCAGTGAGAGTCCGGTACGTGCACGCCAATCGATGAAAATCCGAGTGTTTTCATCGACAGTGTTTTGGGCCAGCGCATCCATATAAAGCGTGTCTGCGCCAATCTGTATATCGGGCTCAAGCCATTCGACCGTCCAGCCATTGTCGTCAAGGGTCGCAGCCGCAAACACTTCGGGATCAAGCAATGGTTGCAGACCTGGATAAGCGTGGATGTCTCGGCTCAGGTCAAGGGTCAGATCCTGACCATCAATAAAGGTCAGTTTCAATCGAAAACCTGACAGTGCCTGCACAGCCGTCAGACGAGGCCTTTTCATGGGTAACATCGTTTCCAGTCCTCCAGCAGTTGCACTTGATGAGCCGCAACCCAAGCCAGCGCTTCCTTGATAATCAGCGGCGGTGCCTTGCCCGTCATGACTTCGACGGTTTCAAGGCTCAGCATCACGTCCACTCCGCCACCGATCAAGTGGACATGGGGTGGCGGGTGATCCTTCTCACGTAACTGAATGCGGTATTTGTCGCGAAATCGGTATTTAGTCGTCATGCCCGACAGGCTATCGCCAAATCGGCGATACCTGAATACTGGCCTCTGGCCGAAACCGAGTCAACATGTGACGCCCCATTCAGAGACTGAATAAGCCGTCTGCGTTCACAGTCGACCGGGGTGCGCGTTATAGTCGGGGCATCCGATTTTTTCGCCCCCGCCCTGCCCGTGCAGGTCGGCGTTACCGTTCGAGGATTAGCAGATGAAGTTCGAAGGCACCCAGGCCTACGTCGCCACCGATGACCTGAAGCTGGCGGTCAATGCCGCCATCACCCTGGAGCGGCCACTGCTGGTCAAGGGCGAACCCGGCACCGGCAAGACCATGCTCGCTGAGCAGTTGGCCGAATCGTTCGGCGCCAAGCTGATCACCTGGCACATCAAGTCCACCACCAAGGCCCATCAGGGCCTGTACGAGTACGATGCGGTTAGCCGTCTGCGCGACTCGCAACTGGGCAACGAAAAAGTCCACGACGTGCGCAACTACCTGAAGAAGGGCAAGCTCTGGGAGGCTTTCGAGTCCGAAGAACGGGTGATTCTGCTGATCGACGAAATCGACAAGGCCGACATCGAGTTCCCCAACGACTTGCTGCAAGAACTCGACAAGATGGAGTTCTACGTTTACGAGATCGACGAGACCATCAAGGCCAAGAAGCGCCCGATCATCATCATTACCTCGAACAACGAGAAAGAGCTGCCGGACGCCTTCCTGCGCCGCTGCTTCTTCCACTACATCGCCTTCCCCGACCGTAACACTCTGCAGAAAATCGTCGACGTGCACTACCCGGACATCAAGAAGGATCTGGTCAGCGAAGCGCTGGACGTGTTCTTCGACGTGCGCAAGGTGCCGGGCCTGAAGAAGAAGCCGTCGACCTCCGAATTGGTCGACTGGCTGAAGCTGTTGATGGCCGACAACATCGGCGAAGCGGTGCTGCGCGAGCGCGATCCGACCAAGGCCATTCCGCCATTGGCCGGTGCGCTGGTGAAGAACGAACAGGACGTGCAGTTGCTTGAGCGCCTGGCGTTCATGAGCCGTCGCGGTTCTCGCTAAGAGGCTGATGCCATGTTGCTCAACCTGTTCAATGAAATGCGTGCCGCCAAGGTGCCGGTGTCGGTGCGCGAGCTGCTCGACCTGATCAACGCGCTGAAACAGCGCGTGACCTTCGCCGACATGGACGAGTTCTACTACTTGTCGCGGGCGATTCTGGTCAAGGACGAACGGCATTTCGACAAGTTCGACCGTGCGTTCGGCGCCTACTTCAATGGCCTGGAAAAGCTCGACGATCACTTGCAGGCGCTGATTCCCGAAGACTGGTTGCGCAAGGAATTCGAGCGTTCGCTGACTGATGAGGAACGCGCGCAGATCCAGTCCCTGGGTGGTCTCGACAAGCTGATTGAAGAGTTCAAGAAGCGTCTGGAAGAACAGAAGGAACGCCATGCCGGCGGCAACAAATGGATCGGCACCGGCGGCACCAGCCCGTTCGGTTCCGGCGGCTTCAACCCGGAAGGCATTCGGGTCGGCGACGCCGGCAAGCGTCAGGGCAAAGCGGTCAAGGTCTGGGATCAGCGCGAGTACAAGAACCTCGACGATTCGGTGGAACTGGGCACGCGCAACATCAAGGTCGCCCTGCGTCGCCTGCGCAAATTCGCCCGTCAGGGTGCGGCTGAAGAGCTGGACATCGACGGCACCATCGACCACACCGCCAAGGACGCCGGCCTGCTGAATATCCAGATGCGCCCGGAGCGGCGCAATACGGTGAAGCTGCTGCTGCTGTTTGACATCGGCGGTTCGATGGACGCTCACGTGAAGATCTGCGAGGAACTGTTCTCGGCCTGCAAGACCGAGTTCAAGCATCTGGAGTACTTCTACTTCCACAACTTCATTTATGAGTCGGTGTGGAAGAACAACATGCGCCGCACTTCCGAGCGGTTCTCGACTCAGGATTTGCTGCACAAGTATGGCGCCGACTACAAAGTGATCTTCATCGGCGACGCCGCCATGGCGCCCTACGAAATTACCCAGGCCGGCGGCAGCGTCGAGCACTGGAACGAAGAGCCGGGCTACCTGTGGATGCAGCGCTTCATGGAGAAGTACAAGAAGCTTATCTGGATCAATCCTTATCCGAAGGACACCTGGGGCTACACCTCGTCGACCAATATCGTGCGCGATTTGATCGAGGATCAGATGTATCCGCTGACGTTGCGTGGGCTTGAGGAAGGGATGCGGTTTCTGTCGAAATAATCTTCGTTAGCCGTGATGGCCCCTTCGCGAGCAAGCCCGCTCCCACATTTGGAATGCATTCCCCTGTGGGAGCGGGCTTGCTCGCGAAGCTCTCAGCTATTTCGAAAGCGCTGCAAATACTCGAAATGCTCCCGGTGCGCCACGTCCTGCAACACCGGCCTCAACCGCACCTGCGCCCCCGGCAGACACTGCGCCAGTCGCGCCAGCGCCAACGGCGTCAACGCCCCCAAACGTGGATAGCCACCAATCGTCTGCCGATCATTGAGCAGCACAATCGGCTGTCCATCCGGCGGCACCTGCACCGCACCCAGCGGAATGCCTTCGGAAATCATCGGCCGGCCCTGATACTGCAACGCCTTGCCCAGCAACCGAATGCCCATGCGATCAGCGCGACTGTCCAGCGTCCACGGACTGTTGAACACATCGAACAGACTCTGTCCGCTGAACTGGCCGATCTGTGCGCCAAGCACCAGATCCAGCGGCGCGTTGAGGCGCAGATCAGGTCGATGCGCCAGCGGCACTTCACGCACCTGCAGAACCGCACCGCGATAACTCAACGTCGCGCCCTTGGTCAGCGGTAACCCCATACCATCAAGACCACCGAGTTCTTCGCGTACCACCGTGGCACTGCTGCCCAGCACCTGCGGCGCATCGAAACCACCGGGCGCCGCCAGATAAGCCCGGGCGCCGAGCAGCGGTTGGGTAAACTTCAATGTTTGCCCTTTGCCCAGTTTGAAACTGCGCCACGGCGCCAGCGCCTGCCCATCGATCTGCGCACCAAGATCAGCGCCGGCCAGCGCCAGCAGGCAATCTTCCTGCGCCACCACGGCAAACCCGCCGAGGGTGATTTCGATCACCGGCAGATCCAGCGCATTGCCGAGCAACCAATTGCCCCAACACATCGAACTCCAATCCGCGGCACCGCCCTGGGTCACGCCCAAATGGCGCACGCCAAAACGCCCGGCGTCCTGCAACAAACACAGCGGCGTGCTGGCTTCAATCGTCAGTCGGCTCATGCCAGCGCCTCCAGTGGCGTGTCATCGCCGCCCAGGTTAATGAACTCGGCGTGGCTCACCGCTTCGAAACGCACGGTGTCGCCGGGTTGCATCAGGCTGTAGCCGTCGCGATGGCGGTCGAACAGTTTCGCCGGGGTGCGGCCGATCAGGTTCCAGCCGCCAGGGGACACCACCGGATAAGCCGCGGTCTGCCGTTCGGCGATGCCGACGCTGCCGACCGCAACTTTTTTGCGCGGGGTGTCCAGACGTGGCGCTGCCAGCACCTCTTCCACCAGCCCCATAAAGGCAAACCCCGGCGCAAAGCCAAGGGCGAACACCTGGTATTCGCGAGCGCTGTGGCGGCGGATCACCTCCTCCACCGCCAACCCGCTGCGCTGCGCCAGCAGGCTCAGTTCGGGGCCGACACTCAGGTCGTACCAGACCGGCAACACATGGCACTGGCCGCCGGTGCGCGCATTCGGCGACAGGTCGATCAAGGCTTCAGCGATCAATTTACGGGCCTGACTCGGGCTCAACGCAGTCAGGTCGTAATGCACCATCAACGTGGTATAGGACGGCACCAAGTCGATCAACTGCGCGGCAAACACCGCGCGCAAGCGCTCACTGGCGGCGAGCATCCACGGCATGTTGGATTCGGCAATTTCATCGAACAGGCGTAGCATCAGGCAGTCGAGGGCCACCACTTCAATCCTTGGGTTCATGGCGCGCTCTGCTGATTCAGGGCCTCGCGAATGCGCTGCACGGCGGCCACCGAACTGGCGTTGTCGCCATGCACGCACAAGGTGTTGGCCTGCAACTGCAATGCGCTGCCGTCGCTGGCGACGAGGTCACCGCCACGGGCGATGGTCAGGGCCTGTTCGATAATTTTTTCTGGATCGTGATGCAGTGCGCCCGGCAGTTGCCGCGAAACCAGTCGACCTGCACTGTCGTAGGCGCGGTCGGCGAAGGCTTCGAACCACAGGGTCACGCCGTATTCGTCACCGAGTTGCTGCGCCGCTGAATTGTCGCGGGTGGCCATCAGCATCAACGGCAAGCTGCGATCGTAGGCGGCAACGGCCTGAATCACCGCCCGCAATTGCACCGGGTTGGCCATCATGTCGTTGTACATCGCGCCGTGGGGTTTGACGTAACTGACTCGCCCGCCCTGCGCCTTGCAGATGCCGTCGAGCGCGCCGATCTGGTAATGCAGGATGTCTTGCAGCTCTTGCGCGGAATAGGCCATGGAACGCCGGCCGAAACCGACCAGATCCTGATAGGCCGGGTGCGCGCCGATCTGCACGCCGTGACTCAGGGCCAGGCTGACGGTCTTGCGCATGATGCTCGGGTCACCGGCATGGAAACCGCAGGCCACGTTGGCGCAGTCGATGAAGGGCATGACCTCGGCGTCCAGACCCATGGTCCAGCTGCCGAAACTCTCGCCGATATCACAATTCAATAGCAGGCGGCTCACGGTGAACACTCCTGTAGCTTCTGGTCTTTTTATCTGTAGGACGCTTGCCCGGCAGGTTATCAGTTACTGCGCATCCAGTTGCTTGCCACGGGTCTCCGGCAGGCTCAATGCGGCGAGAATCACCACGCCGTAGGACACCGCAGCAAACGCACCGATGCCCACGCTCAACGGGACTTTCTGACTCAGCAAACCAATCAACAGCGGAAACAATGCCGCCAGCGCCCGACCGATGTTGTAGCAGAAGCCCTGCCCCGAGCCACGAATCCGCGTTGGAAACAGCTCGGTGAGAAACGCGCCCATGCCGCTGAAAATCCCCGAGGCAAAGAAGCCCAGCGGAAAGCCCAGCCACAGCATCACGCCGTTGCTGACCGGCATCTGCGTGTACAGCAAGACGATGGTGAACGAACCGACCGCAAACAGGATGAAGTTCTTTTTACGTCCCAGCAGATCGGTCAGATAAGCGCTGATCACATAGCCGACGTAGGAGCCGACAATCACCATCGCCAGATACCCGCCAGTGCCGAGCACACTCAAGCCGCGTTCATTCTTGAGGAAGGTCGGCAGCCACGAGGTGATTGCGTAGTAACCGCCGAGCGCACCGGTGGTCAGCAAGGAAGCACGGAACGTGGTGAACAGCATGCCGGGGGCAAAGATCTCGTAGAACTTCGCCGGATTCTGCGGAGTTTGCGCCGCCTTGGCTTCGCGATAGATTTCCGGGTCTTTCACGAGCCGCCGCACGAAGATCACGAAAATTGCCGGGACGATGCCGAGAATGAACAGCGCACGCCAGGCATCTTCCGGCGGCAACACCGAGAACAGCAGCGCATAGAGAATCGCCGTCAATCCCCAGCCCAAGGCCCAACCGCTCTGCACCATGCCCACCGCTTTGCCGCGATCCTTGGCGCGGATCACTTCACCGATCAGCACCGCGCCGGCCGTCCATTCGCCGCCAAAACCGAAGCCCATCAGGGTGCGGGCGATCAGCAGCTGTTCGTAGTTCTGCGCGAAACCGCAGAGGAACGTGAAGAAAGCGAACCACAGCACCGTCAGTTGCAGGGTGCGCACGCGGCCGATGCGGTCGGAGAGAATCCCCGCCACCCAGCCACCAATGGCCGAAGCGATCAGGGTGCTGGTGTGAATCAGCCCGGCCTGTCCGGTGGTGATGCCCCACATGGCGATCAGGGTCGGCACCACGAAGCTGAGCATCTGCGTGTCCATGCCGTCCAGGCCATAGCCGATCTTGCAGCTCCAGAAGGTGCGACGCTCTTGCTGATTGATGTTGCGATACCAGTCGAACGGTCCGGGGCGGGCCGTGTTCTTGGGGAGGTCGAGGGTGTCGGGCGCACGCATGGCAAGTCTCCGCAGGCTTTTATTGGTCTTGTTCGAAGTTCCGACGACGCCTATCGTGGGAACCGGATGCGCCGATTTTTCGTCGCCCGGCCCTGCTGCGTCCAACGAATAAAAACCCGCCTTAGGCATAAGAAAAATTTGTCACCCGAGCCGTTGCCATGAACCTGAAGTTTCTCGAGACCTTTGTCTGGGTCGCCCGGCTGAAGAGTTTTCGCCTGACCGCCGACAAGCTGTTCACTACCCAGGCGTCGATTTCCAGCCGCATCGCGGTGCTCGAAGGCGAGCTGGGGGTGAAGCTGTTTCTGCGCGATTCACGCGGCGTCAGCCTGACGCCCGAAGGCCTGAAAGTGCTGGATTATGCCGAGCAGATGCTCGACACCATGTCGGCGCTCAAGCAATCGATCGAAACCCGTTCGAGCAAGGTCGGGCGGGTGCGCATCGGCGTAATGGACACGGTGATCCACACCTGGCTCAGCCCGTTGGTGGCGCAGATGACCGATCTGTATCCGCGGGTGGAAATCGAGCTGGTGGCGGATACCTCGCTGAACCTCTGCGATCAGCTGCAAAAAGGCTTTCTCGACATCATTCTGCAAACCGATCTGGTGCGCCACGAAAGTGTGCGCAGCCTTGAGCTGGCCAGCCATCCGCTGGGCTGGATCGTTGCGAGCAATTCGATCTACAACCGCGAGTACGCTGACCTCGGCGAACTCGCGCAGGAGCGGATCATCACCTACTCGAAGAACTCCCGACCGCATCAGGATCTGCTGGCATTGATGCAGGCCAACGGTGTGTTGGCGCCGCGCCTGAACTGCGTGAATTCGGTGTCGGCGATCACCCGGCTGTTGCGTGATGGTTTTGGCATCGGCGTGCTGCCGCCGGTGCTGGTGGCCGAGGAACTGGCGCGGGGTGAACTGACCTTGCTCGACATCGACCTGCGACCGCCGAATCTGCAGGTGGTGGTGTCGTGGCGAGTTGGCGTGGAGTGGGTCGAGGAGATGGTGACGTTGTGTCAGCAGGTGCTGGCGGGGTATGCGCGCAAGGTCGGTGAAAACTACATCACCCTCACTCAGTAATCACACCTGTGGTGAGGGGATTTATCCCCGATGGGCTGCGCAGCAGTCCTGAAACCTGAGCAATCAGGTTGATCTGACACACCATTGAGGGCCGCTTCGCGCCCCATCGAGGATAAATCCCCTCGCCACGGAATTTGGCCAGCCTTACAAGCCGCGCACGTCGCGGTCTTCAATCGGCCGGCTCTGGCGCAAACGCCGGCCGCCGAGCACCACCCAGTCAATCAGACGAATCAGGCACTCGATGCCGAACGACAGCAACAACGCGCCGCTCATGCCCCAGATCATCGCTTCCGGAGTCAGCAGGATCTGGTAGCTGTAGCCGTTCCAGGTTTCCTTGCGAATGTCCGGGTCGGCGGCCAGCACCACTTGCAGGAAGCGGATGTACCACGGGCCCTGCATCGCCTGGAACTGTTTATCCAGCGCTGTCTGGCGGTTGAGCAAGGTGCTCAGGCTGTCGGCATCGCTGCGAAATACCGGGTCATCACTGGCGCGGTAATGCGCGACCAGCGCCTGCAAGTCGCCCTTGAAGAACTGCTCGGCGGTGCCCTGAAAACCGCGCAGACCGGTCTGCGCTTCGATCAGATGAGCTTCGACGCGTTTGGCGTAATCGTTGATGAAACCCGGCACCTGGACACCGATCAACAGGCCCGCCGCAAACAACACCAGCCGTAGATAACTGAGCAACATCGGGGAGAGATCCTTTATTCGGTCGTGCCCTGGCTGACGCATTCGCCGCGTCGCCACAGGCTCCATTGGCCCGGTTCGTAACGGGTCCAGGTTTCGTTTTCGGTCAAAGGCTCGGTGGCGATCACCGTGACCACGTCGTTGGGCGTGGTTTCCGCCTGGAAATCGACGATCACATCGACATCCTTGAGCCGCGCCGGGCCGAACGGTGCGCGCCGGGTGATCTGTGCCAGTTTGGTCGAGCAATAGCAGAACAGCCAGTCGCCGTCGCTGAGCAGGCAGTTGAACACGCCTTTGCTGCGGTATTCGGCACATGCAGCGACCAGATCCGGCAGCAGCACTTCTATATCGACCGGTTCCGGGAATGCTGCACGCACGCGGTTGAGCAAATCGCAGAACGCCGCTTCGCTGTCGGTATCGCCCACCGGGCGGTAGAAACTCTTGATCGGGGTGAAATCGGCGAGCTGGCCGTTGTGCGCAAAACACCAGTTGCGCCCCCACAGTTCGCGCACAAACGGGTGAGTGTTGGACAGGCAGACCTTGCCGACGTTGGCCTGACGAATGTGGCCGATGACCACTTCGCTCTTGATCGGATAGCGCTGCACCAGGTTGGCGACTTCCGACTCACTGCTCGCGGCCGGATCCTGAAACAGACGCAAGCCGCGGCCTTCATAGAAGGCGATACCCCAGCCGTCGCGGTGCGGGCCGGTACGCCCGCCGCGCTGCATCAGGCCGGTGAAGCTGAACACGATATCGGTCGGCACGTTGGCACTCATGCCCAGTAGTTCACACATGTGCTGACTCTCGTGATTACAGGCGCGGCTCGACGCGCATGCGCTGCGGATTGTTCGGCAATGGCGGGCGACCGTAACGGTCATCACCGGCAGCGCCGAACGGCTGATCGTCGTCGCGATCATCGGCACGCGCCGCCGCTTTGGCCGCCTCGGCCTGCTCGCGGCGGGCGCGCGAGGCGCGTTCGATCGGGAAGCGGATCAGCACGAAAATCAGGTAGATGCCGAACGCAATCATGCCGTACATGAACAGATCGGAAATCGCCCGCCAGGCGTTGTTGCCGACCTTGAAGGCCAGGTCCAGCGCGGTGATGGCGATCGACGGTGCAACCTTGGCTTTCACCGGGTCAATGATGGTCGGGCTGAACAGCAACACTGCCATCAGCACCCGCAGCGGCTCGCGCAGCCAGCGCCACATCCAGCGGGTCAGGCGCATCCATACCAACAGGCAGCCCACAGCGGCAAAGGCGTAGAGGCCCCAGGCGATCAGATAGTCGTTCTCGGTCATGGTGTCCATGGCAAGGCAGGCAAAGAGGCGCTTATAGTAACGACTTTTCGCCTGTCAGGCTTGTCCCAATGCCAGACGGCCCGCCGCAATCATTGTGGGAGCGGGCTTGCTCGCGAAAGCAGTGTGTCAGCCAAATAAGTCTTTACTGACAGGACGCCTTCGCGAGCAAGCCC
>NZ_JASCPO010000082.1:0-24208 GCF_029960145.1 Pseudomonas sp. PS01299
CTCGGCGGGTTTGCTTGCGCTTGCCGGCGTACTCAAAGTCGGAAAAGCTCATCTGGCTCATGGGCGGCTCGGATCAGGTGTTGCGGGGATTCTCGCATAACTGAAGGCTTGTTCGGAGATTCCCTAGAGGGAACTTTAGGCTATAAGCTGTCAGGTGTGTAAGTGTCAAGCCGCCGAGAAAGATAAACACCGGTGCGGATTTTTTATTCAATCCCAAGAGCGCTGACAGCGCAAAAATTGCGAACCAGTAGTGATTGTTTTCTATGAGCAGGTATTTTCCGAACCACTGCCAGGTAATAAACGATTGCGCATTCTGGAAAAAAGTTTTGGTAATGAAAGAGTTTGGTACAGGCAGTCCAAAGTAGAGCCAGGCAAACCCATACCAAGCAGCGGCAATGATGGCGGCGATGATGACCGTTTTTACGGGGATAGAGCGCGTCAGGAAACTCCAGGCGCATATCAGAAAAAATGCGGCGGGGATCAAATCAAGTTTTTGTACCGAGAGTAGACCGGCGGCAATCCCGATATGGACCCCGCTATTGCCTCTCAGCAGTGCCCACACGGCGTAGGTAAAAACAGCAGTGGTTAGTGGTGATTCAAGACCGGCAGTCCCGGCGTACCACATGAAGAAACCGTCGGAGGAGGTGGCGGCTACGAATAATATGCCTGCAATGTAGCCAAACCGTTGTACCAGCATCCATCCGGTAAATGTCAGTGCCAAGGAACCCAGTAACGCGCCGCCGCCGACCAAGGCCACGACAGGTTCAGCCCCCAGTTTCATCAGGAGTGCCAGGTACAGCGGGTAAAGGGGGGACGATGCGCCCCAGATTGGCGCCTCCCCAATGTTCCAGACCCAGAATTGCCCGTGAGTCATGTTCTCTGCATAGCGCAGGAAAAACGACCCGTCGTCGGCGGTTGCACCGCCCCAGCCAGCGTAGAGTACGTATACGTAAACGAAGAAGGCTACGATCGCAAAAAACCAGTGGCCTTTAGCTCGCAGGAAATGCTCAGCGGGAATTATTCCGTTCTTTGTAGTGTTGCTTCCAAGGGTCAGCATTTTTACCTCGTTGTCATAGATGCTGTTTCGGCATTGCTGAAATGCGTGCGACGTCCCAATTCAAAGTTATTACGTCGAAGGGGGGGGCGCGGGTATTGGGTCTTTCTTGGCGATGCTCAAGCAAACCGAGCCAACGGCCACAGCAAACCAAAGTGTTGCGAGACGTATTAATACCGTCGCAGCAACAGCGTCTGCGTTATGCATGCCACTCCATATTAAAAGCGTCACCATTACCGCTTCGGCGCCACCGAGGCCCCCTGGCATAAAACTGACCGCTCCGGCGAGCATCGCGAGTGCGTAGACGAACGTGGCGAATTGCAAGCTGACGTCCGCGCCCATCCAGGTCAGTATCCAGTAAAAAGAGACCGCCTCGGCTCCCCATGAAATGATTGCGAAGAGAGTGGTAAGTACCAATACATCAATTTTTTGGCAACGTTGCGCCTCTTTGAATATACCAATCAGGTGGCTACTCAGTTTTGCCAGCTTGCCCTGTTTGGGTTCGACTAATCGCTCTACCCAGCCAAGAATTTTTTCCTGTGACAGTATGATCAGGACTGCTGTTATACCTATAGCGCCAAGAATGATTACCGGTCTTGCGTCAGGGTATAAAGTTAGGCCTAAAAAAGTCAGCAATACAATGCCAATAAGGTCCGAGAGCCTTTCGCTGAAGAACGCGGCAAAACTCTGTCTATATGGCATGCCCCAAGGTTTAAGCAGAACACCTCTAAGTGCTTCTCCGGCCTTTCCTGGTGTCGTCGTCAATGCAAATCCAGCCAGATAAATTTTCAGGCTGGGTTTCCATGGAATGGCGTGCCCGAGTACTTTCAGGTAAATCTGCCATCTGACAAATCTGAGTAAGTAATTGAAAGAGGACATCAATAGCGCGATTATAACGCCCAGTATGCCGACTTTTTTTACCGATGCTGCAACAGCGTCCCAACCACCCCACATTGAAAAGGCGAGGTAGCCTATGGCGGATACCACGACGGAAAGAATTAGTGCGCGGTATTTCCAGCCAGACAAGTGAGCCTGCACAGTCACAAGTTGAGCCTCTTGAATATCGCCTGAGGAATGCATCGAATGATCAGCATGATCAACGCCCAGAAACCCGGTGCATACAAAGTGCTGGCTTTGCGCCCAATGCCATCAACGATGCGGTGAGCCACCTTGTCCGGTGTGGCGAGCAGAAACGGTGGTAAATTCAGCCCCTGAGTCATCGGGGTATCAACAAAGCCAGGTTTAATGGTGGTGACATTTACGCCGACTTTGAAGAGGCGTGCGCGCAGACCTTCGCAAAACGTCGATACAGCCGCCTTGGCGGTGCCGTAAAGATAGTTGGAGGGACGACCACGGTCGCCGGCCACCGAAGAAATCACTGCCAGGCTGCCACAACGCTGTGCTTCAAATTGATTGGCCAGCAGAGTAAGCAGGGCCACCACCGAGGTGCCATTCACGGCGAACTCTCTCAGCGCTACATTGACATCCTGTTCACAAGCTTTTTGGTCCGGCAGGGTGCCGTGAGCAATCAGGGCGATGTCGATCTGTTGCAATTCATTCATGCAACTGCTGAGCATTTCCGGATGTGCGGTTATGTCGGTCGCGTCCATGGAATGCAGACATACCGCTTTGGCGCCGTGAGCCCGAAGATCAGCGGCGGTTTGCTCCAGTTTCTCCTGGTCGCGGGCCACCAGAAAAAACGTGCTGCCTTGCTCGGCCCACAAGCGTGCGCAGGCTGTGGCGATGGCCGAGGTGGCTCCAATGATCAAAACTCGTTTCATGCAATCACTCGTTTCCAAAAATGGGACATCAATGTTGGGTCGCGTAGCGCTTCCAGTTTTTCCCAGTCTGGATAGGCCTTGCGGAAATCATTGCCACTCATATGAGCATCTTTGGCAGGGTACAGGCGACCGCCTGCTTCATTCACGATGGCATCCAGGCGTTTGAACAGTGGCAGGAGCACAGCAGTTTGCGGGAAATCCAAAGCAAGTGAAGTGCCTGCCTGAGGAAAGGACAGCAAGCCAGGTGACGAGATGTCGCCGCAACGTTTAAGCACGGCAAGGAAAGAGCCTTGGCCCGAAGCTGCAATGCTTGTCAGGAGCGCTTGAATTGCCTTTTCGGCGGATTCTTCAGGAATTACGCACTGATATTGCTGGAAGCCTCGGCGCCCATAAATTCTGTTCCAGTGCAGGATGCCGTCCAGCGGATAGAAAAACGGCTCATAGCTGACGCGTTTTTGGGTACGCTGGACTGGATGCAGCCTCCAATAGGCTTCATTGAAGGCGTGCAGGGACAGATTGTTGATGAGTGAGATCGGCGGGGTCAGCGGAATTGTCCGCTTCCGGCGCTCCTGCACGTCCAGAGCGCCGTACCGGGCATGGTCGCCTACGATGAAGACACCGCGCCCGGTTTTATCGCCTTTAGCCAAGCAATCGATCCATGCAACACTGTATTCGTGTTGATGATCGAGTTCGGCTGAAAGAGTAAAGAATTCTCCCAGGTTATCGAAGCGGACCAGCGTGCTGTCAATTTGGCTGGATCGAATGGGCATCAACTGAATCTCTGCCCAAATGATCACACCAGTGAGGCCCAGCCCGCCGATGGTCGCTGCGTAGAGTTCGTGATTTTCGGTGGGGGAGCAGGTGACTTGCTCCTGACCGTGGCGATTTAGTCCGAAGTGTCGAACATGATTGCCAAACGTGCCTCGTAGATGATGATTCTTTCCGTGGACATCGTTGGCTATCGCGCCGCCCAGGGTCGCGAACTGGGTCCCTGGGGTGGCGGGGAGAAACCAGCCCTGCGGAATCGTGATCGCAAGAATTTCACCCAGTGTTACACCGGCCTCTGCAACGAGGATACCTTGTTTCCAGTCGATACTGATGAACCGATCGAGCGAGCGCATGCTCAGCACTTGATCGCTAGCCGCCAGGCAACTGTCGCCATAGCTGCGGCCATTGCCGTAGGCCAGCGTGCTGCCGTGCTGGGTTATGATTTGTTCCACGCGAGCAGGTATTTCGCTGCGCCAACTGCAAGCGTTCGCCGTTTGAGGTTTGTCAGGGTACCTGCCCCAGGAATAAAGGCTCATGCGGCCACCCAGAAAACCAGCCCGAACAAAGCCCCGACTACCAGACTGACACGGTCGCGGATGGCGAACACGACAGGGTCGTCGTGCATTTCCCCGCGATGCGTAAGCATCCAGACCCGGGTAATCCAGAACAGCAGCAGCGGGCATGCGACCCAGATGACTTGCGGATATGTATAAAGATTTGTCGTGGCCTGATCATGGATATAAAGAGCCAGTACCATCACCGCCAGATAGCCAGAAGATGCTCCGAGCGAAGAGATCATTTCCAGGTCGGCGGGGTAATATCCTCGGCCGCGGGTTTTCTCTGTCTTGCCTTTGCTCCGCGCTTCATACAGTTCGGCGTAGCGTTTCACCAGTGCCAGGCTGAGGAACATGAACATCGAGAACGCCAGAATCCAGAAAGTCAGCGGCAGGCTGAATGCCGCTGCACCGGCGATGATTCGCACGGTATAGAGAAGGGCCAGTGCAATCACGTCGACGGCCATCTGTCTTTTCAACGACAGCGAATACGCCAGCGTCAGGACGTAGTAGGCCAACAGCACGACCGAGAACTGCCAGGGCAGCAGAAGTGCGGCGCCACCAAATGCACCTATCAGCAACAGCGGTAATACAATCAGGCCCGATCTGATCGACAGTTTGCCTGAGGCGAACGGGCGCTTGCGTTTGGTTTTATGATGGCGATCGTCTTCTAGGTCAAGGAGGTCGTTGAGCACATAAACGCTTGAGGCGCATAGTCCGAACATTAGAAAGGCCAGAATCCCCTGAAAAAGCAGGAGTGGATTAGCTAATTGATGCGCTGCCAGCAGGGGTACGAAGATCAACGCATTCTTCATCCATTGATGAAGGCGCAGGGCTTTCATCCAGTCCTTGAGCGAAGGCCGGTTAGAGTCAATGAGTTGTTCGACATTGCCCTGAGCTCGTGCACGTCGTTCTACGCCCGCCTCGGGATTGACCACGTAAGCGTGTCGAGCGGCGGCCCATACGGGAATGTCATCAAGAGAGTTCCCAACGTAATCGAACCCGTTCTCCCCGTAGTGCTCGATCAGCAGGTCACGCTTACGATGGGCTGACAGGTTGCGCGTGGCGTCGGAGGCCAGTATCTGATCGAACAGTTGCAGGTGTTCCGCGATGCGTTCAGCCAGAGAGTGATGACTGGCCGTCGCAAGTATCACCTTGCGTCCGGTGCGTCGCTCGATTTCGATCAACTCGATCACATGCGGGTCATAGGGAAGCGAGGCGACGTCAATACGGGTGGCGGTGGCGAGTCCCTCCTTAAGTGCAGCTTTGCCCTTTAACAGCCAGCCAAAGGGTTTGAATATCTGCAGGGGCTGTTTGCGAACGAAGGCCATGCCGGTTTCCAGCAGTAGATCGGAACGCAACAGTGTGCCGTCGAGATCGACGACTAGAGGAGGGGGGGTAGTCACCATAACACTTCCCTGAAAAACGGAGGTCAGACTATTTCTGACCAGAGGTGAAAATTACAACTTGAACGCTTTTTGACTGCAGGGCTGGGATAAAGCAGCTTTAGTCAGTGTTTAAGTTAACAATTGTGGACGCTTCTCTCGACTTGATGCACATGCTCGCGTCGACAGTTAATCTCGCTTCGTAGCAGATAAGTCGAATTTTCGCTTTGTCTCGCTGTACTAGCCTCAACTTGGCTGCGATATGGTGCAGTTTCAGGCGCGCAATCTGTCTGGATTCTCTTCGCAGCGGGAAGGTTACGGTGGCTATGGTGGCGGTGCAAGTACAAGCTTCAAATGCAGCGATACTGATGCGTTTTTTCGACTTTCATGCAGTGTACGGTGGCTTCGAGGCCGATATTCGCTGAAGGTAAGCGACTATTTTAGGGGGTGGCTCTGGCGTCTGTGGCGTCCTGTGAAAGCCGTACATCGACAGATTTGTCTTCATGGTAATTCCGTCGGCTGACGAGGTCCTTCCGGCAATGAATGAGCTCTGTGACGAGACCTTGATCGCTTGGTTTTTCCTTCTTTTCCTCTTGGCTCTGGGGGCGCTGAGAAACGGGCGACATTGCTAAGTGGGGCTGTTTCAGTGCAAGGACTTTTTCAATGGCTGCAGAGGGAGGGGATAAGCCTGTAAGAAGAATGAGTTCTTCTTGCAGGCTGTCCCTTTACCCAAATCACCCCAAGGTTTTCAGGTGGCTGACTCTTACTAGGCATGGTCGAGGATCAGTAAGTATTACTCGCCGAAGTAGGCGCGAGTCACTGTCTCGGGATCGGCGTCCATCTTGATTTTGCCGTGCTCCAGCCAAATTACCCGGTTGCACGTATGCATTACCAGTTCGCGCGAGTGGCTGGCAATTACCAGGATGTTGGTGGCTTCAACGAGCTCGTTCATTCGGGCTTCTGCTTTATGTTTGAAACCTTCGTCGCCTACCGATAGCCATTCATCCATTATCAGGATTTCTGGTCTGATGGTCGTTGATACTGCGAACGCCAGGCGTAAATGCATGCCTGTTGAGTAGGTCCGTACCGGCATGTCGATAAAGTCGCCGAGTTCTGAGAACTCAATGATTTCGTCGAGCTTTTCGGATATATCGCTTTTCAGCATCCCGAGCAGAATGCCGCGCATGAAGATATTTTCTCTGCCGGTTGCTTCCGGATCTATTCCCAGCGATATATCAATGAGGGAGGCCACTTCTCCGCTGATTGCCGCCGTACCGGAAGAGGGAGCGTAAACACCGCTCAACAGTCGAAGTAATGTACTTTTACCGGCGCCGTTATGTCCGAGCAAGCCCACTCGGTCACCATCGTTGAGTGAGAAAGTAAGATTCTCCAGCGCTCTTACAGTCACTCGGCCTTTATCGTTGGCGCTAATTTTTCCGCCGGTAGCGACTTCAATAAGTCGCTTTTTTAGCGAACGTGCGTTTGCGTTGTAGATGGGGAAATCAACGCATGCTTTATCAAACTCAATAGAAGCCATAATAGTTTTCTTCTTAGATCCAATATGCAATGCGACGTTTGTAGCTGCCATAAATCAGGATTGCCAGGCTCCAGCCGAGCACTGCCATGCTCCCCGCCACCCACCAACTGACAGCGCTGACGTCCTGCCCGAGCAAGGGTGCCCTGACAATTTGGATGAGATGGTAGATGGGGTTGAAATCCAACAAATAGGTGCCGGATCGGCCAGAGATCAGGCCCGGCAGCCACATGATTGGAGTGAGATAAAACGCGATTTGCAAAATGCTGGCAATGATTTGCGGGAGGTCGCGATATCGTGCACAAAAGACGCTCAATATCAGGCTAACCCAGGCCAGGTTCAGCGTTAATAAAACCATGCCAGGAATGCTCAGCAGTGCTTCAATGCCAATCGGCTTTTGTACAGCCAGCAGTACCAAGGGGAAGATTACAATGTTATGCGCGAGGATAAGTGTGTTACGCCACAGTGTGCGCAAAATGTGCACAAACAACGGAATGGGCAGTTGTTTGATAATACTTTCTGCAACTATAAGGCTGGTGCATCCCTCCTGCAGGCACGTGGCAATGAAGCTCCACAGAATCATGCCCACAGCAAGGAAAGGCAGAAACTCCTTCATGGGGGAATTGAAAATTTGGCCGAACACCAAACCAATTGTGCCAATCATGACGCCCATGCTGATAGTCAGCCAAAATGGCCCGACGGCAGAGCGCCTATATCGCTGGCGAACATCTTGCCATCCAAGCATGCCAACGAGGGAATAGCGTTTCACCGCCGCCCCTATGTCCGTCAAGGCAGCATTTATTGAGTTGTTGAGCATTCAAATCACCGGGGTTTCAAAACAGTCAATGATTGTAATATTGTCTGAGGATGGAGTTGCTTTTTTCATCCCGTTAACATCCAGATTCTTAGTTGTCGCGGGAGCCAGACTCTGCGTAGAAGGTGAACTCTGCATCTTTCTGCTGTTTTTTCATGCAGGCGTGCCCTTCCTGGTCGCGTCATCGTGGACGATGTGAGCTATTGAAAAATCCTGTGCAAGCGCACCTGGATGTGCCTTCCAAGCGCTATTTCTTTCTGACGCACTGAACAGACTTAGCTTATCATCCCACGCAGAGGGGCGCACGCCCAAGAATTTCCTTGTCGCCGGGCGTAAGCGCTTCAAGCGCTCTCGATGATCAGCGCTGCGATGATGGTTGATGGCCTTTTGGACCCAATTGGTCGATTCTCGCTGTAGATGCTAAGTCCTCACGGTGTAAGTGTCGGGTGATCTTGTTGTCATTGAGGTTACAATGCCGCTTGACGACTGCTTAAAGGAGGGGGCTACGTGCTCAACAGGCTGAATGGATAAAGTGCGCAGAGTTTTGCTGGGGTTGCCTCGCAGGCAAAAAAGGCTGGTCCAGGTCGCCACCGATGTGGTCTTGGTATGGTGCGCGTTATGGCTCGCCTTTATCGTGCGCCTGGGCATAGACGATATGTATAACCCGTTGAAAGCTCATTTTTGGCTATTCATCAGCGCACCGCTTATAGCTATTCCTCTTTTCATCCGTTTTGGCATGTATCGGGCTGTCATGCGTTACTTTGGCAATGATGCCCTGCTGGCCATTGTCAAGGCTGTGAGCCTGTCCTCATTGATCCTGGCACTTGTGGTCTATTGGTACAGTAACCATGAGACAGTCGTACCGCGCTCGATCATTTTCAATTACTGGTGGCTAAGTCTGGTCATCATTGGAGGGCTGCGCCTATGCATGCGGCAATACTTCATGGGGGATTGGTTCACTGCTGCACAGCATGTACCGTTCACAAACAGGGATGATGGGCTTACTAAAGTCGCCATCTACGGCGCAGGCGTAGCGGGCAACCAATTGGTCGCAGCGTTGCGCATGGGCCGAACGTTGAGGCCTGTCGCCTTTATCGACGATGATGCGAGCATTGCTGACCGAGTGATTGCGGGATTGCAAGTCTACAAGCCCAAACACATCCAGCAGATGATCGACGAATCCGGTGCGCAGGAAATTCTTCTGGCGCTGCCGTCGTCAACCCGGGCCCGACGCCGTGAAATTCTCACCATCCTGGAGCGTTTCCCGCTTCATATTCGAAGCGTGCCCAACTTCACTGATCTAGCCAGCGGACGAGTTAAGGTAGAAGACATCCAAGAGGTCGATATTGCCGACCTGCTTGGCCGCGACTCCGTTCCTGCTCAACCCGATTTGCTTGAGCGCTGTATTAAGGGCAAGACAGTGATGGTTACTGGCGCTGGCGGGTCGATTGGCGCAGAACTGTGTCGGCAAATTTTTGCACTGGAACCCACTACGCTTTTGCTGTTCGAGCACAGCGAGTTCAATCTCTACAGCATCTTGGCGGAGCTGGAGCAGCGTAGCGGCAGGGCGTCAGTTGCTGTGCGCTTGCTGCCGATCCTGGGCTCCATCCGGCATCAGGACAAGCTTCTTGATGTTATGAAGACCTGGGGTGTCGACACGGTTTATCACGCTGCTGCCTACAAGCACGTGCCCATGGTCGAACACAATATTGCTGAGGGTGTGCTTAACAACGTCATTGGCACGCTCAACACTGCTCAGGCTGCATTGCAGTCAGGCGTGTCCAACTTTGTGTTGATCTCTACTGATAAGGCTGTCCGCCCGACCAATGTAATGGGTAGCACCAAGCGTTTGGCCGAGTTGACTTTGCAAGCCCTCAGTCGTGAAATCGCTCCGGTGTTGTTTGGTGACAATGCCAACGTATCCCGGGTCAACAAGACTCGCTTCACTATGGTGCGCTTCGGTAATGTGTTGGGTTCTTCTGGCTCGGTGATCCCACTGTTCCACAGCCAGATCAAATCCGGTGGCCCGTTAACGGTCACCCACCCCAAAATCACCCGCTATTTCATGACCATTCCCGAAGCCGCGCAGTTGGTTATCCAGGCAGGTTCCATGGGGCAGGGTGGTGATGTGTTCGTTCTGGATATGGGCGAGCCGGTGCGGATTGTCGAATTGGCAGAGAAGATGATCCATTTGTCAGGTTTGAGTATTCGATCCGAGCGTAATCCTCAAGGCGACATTTCCATCGAGTTCACCGGATTGCGGCCGGGTGAAAAGCTCTACGAAGAGCTGTTGATCGGAGATAACGTGGCGGCGACCTCTCACCCGATGATCATGTCCGCTAATGAAGATCACCTGCCTTGGGAAGTATTAAAGGACAGGTTGAGCGAACTGCTGAACGCGGTCGAAAAAGATGACTACTCCCGCGTCCGCCAACTCCTACGCGAAACTGTCTCCGGCTACACCCCCGACGGCGAAATCGTCGACTGGATCTACCAGCAGCGCCGCCTGGAACCCTGATTGTTTCACATCCTGTAATAGACGCATTTTTGACACCCGCCAACCATCGCCTAAGTTTGGAGAGCAGCTTCGGAAAAGCTGCTTTCTCAATCGATGATGGAGCGTCATTTATGCGTAACGGTTTTTTCTACTCTGTGGTTTTTGCTTTGCTCACCAGCGCTTCAATCGCTGTAGTGGCGGCACCTGCCGTTGTCCAGAACGCGGATCAGGCAACAATGGTGAGCGATACCGTTGCGACGTCTACCAGTGAAAAGGTCGATCTCAACGGCGCCGACGCAGCAACTCTGCAAAAACAGCTGTCCGGAGTCGGCGAGGCGAAAGCCAAAGCGATTGTTGCGTATCGTGATGCTAATGGGCCATTCGCCTCGGTGGATGAACTGCTTGAAGTGAAGGGCATCGGCAAGGCGATCCTCGATCGCAACCGCGACAAGCTGGAAGTGAACTAAGCTGATTATTCAACGCCAAGGGGCCGGTCATTGACCGGCCTTTCTGCTTTCTGGTGGTAGAGATGCGGCAGAGAGGGGGGGCGTCGCGTTTGTCGGTGAGCTGAAAATTATGGGTATCATATTGTCTTTGGATTATGCCTATAATAATTTCCGCCACCTCCAGGCCAGTGAGCGTTGGAGGCCTATCTCCCAATATGTTTCAGGAGCGCTGTCATGAGTTCAGTCCAGTCTCAAGGTACGGCCGTCGTCACTGGCGCATCGTCCGGTATCGGTGCCGTCTACGCGCAGCGGCTGGCAGCGCGTGGTTTTGATTTGCTGTTGGTGGCACGCGATCAACAGCGTCTTGAAAGCGCTGCGGGCGAGTTGCGCGAAGCGCACGGTGTAAAGGTCGAAGTGCTCAAAGCCGACCTGACGCAAAAGAACGATGTCCTCAAACTCCAGCAACGCCTGCGCAGTGATTCGAGCATCAGCCTGTTGGTGAATAACGCAGGGGTCGCAGCCGATGGTTTGCTGGCCAATTCCGACGCCGAGCAACTGGAGCGTCTGATCCAATTGAACGTCACCGCCGTAACGTTGCTGGCCTCGGCAGCCGCCGCCAGTTTCGCCAAGGCTGGACGCGGCACGATCATCAATATCGCCTCGGTGGTGGCGCTGTTTCCAGAACGCTTCAATGCAACCTACAGTGCGAGTAAAGCCTACGTGTTGAGCCTGACTCAATCGCTCAACGCCGAGCTCGAAGGCACTGGCGTGAAGGTGCAAGCGGTGCTGCCCGGCGTTACCCGCACTGAAATCTGGGAGCGTTCCGGCATCGATGCCAGCGGCATTCCGGCGGAGATGGTGATGGAGGCCGGCGAGATGGTCGATGCGGCGCTCGCCGGTCTGGATCAGGGCGAGTTGATTACCATCCCGTCGCTGCCTGACGAGGGTGAATGGCAGGCCTTTGTGCGTGCACGACATGTCATGGCACCGAATCTGTCGCGCAGCTCCGCGGCTGAACGCTACAAAAATTGATCAGAGGTAACTGCGGTATGAGTCAGCGTCGAATTGTTGTCACCGGTATGGGCCTGGTTTCGCCTTTGGGGAGCGATCTCGAGATTGTCTGGCAGCGTTTGCTCGCCGGGCGCTCGGGCTTGCGCAATTTGCCGGAGGCGGTGAGCGCAGATCTGCCGACCCGGGTCGCCGGGATGGTGCCAACGGCGGCGGAGGACGTCGAGGCCGGTTTCGATCCGGATCTTGCCACGCCGCCCAAAGAGCAGAAGAAGATGGATCGCTTCATCCTGTTCGCCATGGAAGCGGCGCGCCAAGCGTTGGCGCAAGCCGGATGGCAGCCGTCCGAGGCCAAGGATCAGGAGCGCACCGCGACCATCATCGGCTCCGGTGTTGGCGGGTTCGGTGCAATAGCCGACGCCGTACGCACCACCGACAGTCGTGGCCCGCGTCGGCTGTCGCCGTTCACCATTCCATCGTTTCTGGTCAATCTGGCGGCCGGTCATGTGTCGATCCAGCACGCTTTGAAAGGCCCGCTCGGCGCACCGGTGACTGCTTGTGCTGCCGGGGTCCAGGCGATTGGCGATGCTGCACGGATGATTCGTGCCGGTGAAGCGGATATCGCGGTTTGCGGTGGCGCGGAAGCCTGCATCGATCGGGTCAGCCTGGCCGGTTTTGCCGCGGCGCGAGCGTTGTCCAGCGGTTACAACGACACCCCCGAACGTGCCTCACGACCCTTTGATAGTGGTCGCGATGGTTTCGTGATGGGCGAGGGCGCCGGTCTGCTGGTGATCGAATCGCTGGAGCATGCGCTGGCACGTGGCGCGCAGCCTTTGGCTGAGCTGGTCGGTTACGGCACCACTGCCGATGCCTATCACCTCACCGCCGGGCCGGAGGACGGCAGCGGTGCACGACGCGCGATGCAGTTGGCGCTGGCTCAGGCGGGTGTTGCGCCAGATCAGGTGCAGCATCTCAATGCGCATGCGACCTCGACGCCGGTGGGCGATCTTGGTGAGTTGGCAGCGATCAAGGCGCTGTTCGGTACGGAGAATAAAATCGCCGTGACTTCGACCAAATCCGCCACCGGGCATTTGCTCGGCGCTGCCGGCGGGTTGGAAGCGATCTTCACCTTGTTGGCCATCCGGGATCAGGTCGTCCCGCCGACGCTCAACTTCGACAATCCCGATCCGGCGAGTGCGGGTGTAGATATCGTTCACGGTCAGGCGCGGTCGATGCCAATCGAGTATGCCCTGTCCAACGGTTTCGGTTTTGGCGGGGTGAATGCCAGTGTGCTGTTCAAGCGCTGGCAGGCTTAGTCCTGCGATTGCTTGAGGTGATCGCGCGTGACGTCGAGGATGCGTTGGGCAAGCTCGACGTCAGCGACACTGCGTGACAGCAAGAGCGCGCCGACCAGCGTCGACATGATGACAATGGCCCGGTCGGCGTTGTTGTCGCCCTCGAGGGTGCCTTCGATTTGACTCAGTCGGGCATTGAGTACCGCATCACTGGTCGGGCTCGGCTGGCCGCGCAGACCCAGCTCTGAGGAAATGGTCAGCAGCGGACAGCCTTCGTGCGGGGAGGTCTGATGCCATTCGGACAGGTAGGTGTCGATAAACGCCTGCAGCGGCTGTTCCTTGGCAAAGATCTCGGCGCACAGACCATCGACTTGATCGCTCGCCTCCTGCAAGGCTTTTTCGACCAGTTCGTCCTTGGATTTGAAGTGTGAGTAAAAGCCGCCGTGGGTCAGCCCCAGTGCTTTCATCAGGGGTTGCAGACCGGTAGCACCAATGCCGTCTTTGCGAAATCGCGCCGAGGCTTCCTTGATGATCCGCTGATGGGTTTGAGCTTTATGATCTTGCGAGTAACGCATGTGGAACTCTCCGCAACAAGACCACCATCTTAACCAAGGTAAATGACATGGTGACTGTACTTCTACTTCTTAAAAGCGCGCCGCTGAGTCCAACACGATCCTTGGAGTTAATACTCCCACAAAAAACAAACCCCGCCGATTCAGGCGGGGTTCTTCGTTCAGCGATCCTGCGCGTCTTTGATGTCCGCTTCGGCGTTGCGCTGCGCAACGCGTTTGCGTTCTTCATCGGTCAGTTCAACCTTGTTGGCGGTGTCGCGCAGCATCATCAATCCGCCAACGATCGAGCCGATTGCAACGACCAGAATCAACCAGGCATACCAGGGCATAACGGCTCTCCTTAATGGCAGCTCGGCGGGCGAGGGTTTCGCCAGCGACGCTGCATACCACTTTGAGCGAAGTGAGTTCGCAGTGGTTCCATTCTAGGCCGGTTAAGCCCGGTGTACCCGAAATCCCTCAGCGGCCGGTCAGCATCGCATCGGCCGGAGCGTCAGCGCGCAGTTGCCCGGTGAGCAGGAAGTAGCCGAAGCCGACCGCCATGAAGCCAAGGAAAATCAGCCCGATCAGTGCATTGAACCAAGCCATGGCGATCAGGCATACCACTGCCAGCACCAGTGCGATCAGCGGAATCAGCGGGTAGCACGGCGCACGGAAAGTACGCTCTAGATTCGGTTCGGATTTGCGCAGTTTGAACAGGCTGAGCATGCTCATGATGTACATCACGATCGCGCCGAACACGGCCATGGTGATCATCGCCGCAGTGAGGGTCATGCCGCCGAGGTTGATCAAACCATCGCTGTAGATCGCGGCGATGCCGATGATGCCGCCGGCGATGATCGCCCGGTGCGGGGTCTGGAAGCGCGAGAGTTTCGCCAGCGACGCCGGCAGGTAACCGGCGCGGGCGAGGGCGAAGAACTGCCGCGAGTAGCCGAGGATGATCCCGTGGAAACTCGCCACCAGGCCGAACAGGCCGATCCACACCAGCATGTGCAACCAGCCGGAGTTGTCGCCGACCACGGTCTTCATCGCCTGCGGCAACGGATCGTTGATGTTCGCCAGGGTGCGCCAGTCACCGACGCCGCCCGCGAAGAACATCACGCCCATCGCCAGCAACACCAGGGTCAGGATCCCGCTGATGTAGGCCTTGGGGATCGTGCGCTTCGGATCCTTGGCTTCTTCGGCAGCCATCGCCGCGCCTTCGATGGCGAGGAAAAACCAGATCGCAAACGGAATCGCGGCGAACATCCCGGCAATCGCTGGCGGCCCGAACACATCGGAACCGGCCCAGCCATTCAGGGCAAAGCTGCTGAAGCTGAACGCCGGCGCGACCACGCCCATGAACACCAGCAATTCGATCACCGCCAGCACGCAGACGATCAGTTCGAACGTCGCCGCCAGTTTCACCCCGAGGATGTTCAAGGTCATGAACACGATATAGGCGCCGACTGCCGCATGTTTCGGATCGAGCGCCGGAAACTGCACATTCAGATAAGCGCCAATCGCCAGGGCGATCGCCGGCGGCGCGAAGACGAATTCGATCAGCGTGGCCAGCCCGGCGATCAGCCCGCCTTTCTCACCGAACGCACGACGGCTGTAAGCGAACGGCCCGCCGGCATGGGGAATCGCCGTGGTCAGTTCAGTGAAGCTGAAGATGAAACAGGTGTACATCGTGGCGACCATGAACGAGGTCACTAGAAAACCCAGCGTGCCAGCCACGCCCCAGCCGTAACTCCAGCCGAAGTACTCGCCGGAAATCACCAGCCCGACGGCGATGCCCCACAGGTGCAAGGTGCCCAGCGTGGGTTTGAGTTGTGTGTTCATGCGCTTGCTCCCGGAACGGTTTGGAAAGCTCGGGGGAGGGCGTGTGCAGTGGGCGTGCCATTGCTGTAAGTCAGGTCGTAAAGCGCTGAAAGCTGTCGTATCGGGGATGTTCGCGGCTGGATGAGCGTTTTTTGTGCGCCAGTTGGGTGCGATGCTGGCAGTTATGCCGTCTTCGCGAGCAAGCCCGCTCCCACATTGGATCTGTGGCGTTCACAAATCCCCTGTGGGAGCGAGCTTGCTCGCGAAGAAGCCCGCCAACACGACGCAAAACCCACCTGTAACGAACGCATAAACCCACTCTTTACGCTTTCTTTATGCCCAGCCAACCCCCTCGGTCTCGTTCCTTTACAGCCTCCTTTCCGACAATGCCTCCACACGCGGCAATACGCCGTAAAACGGAGATCTTCCATGAGCGTTCTGGACGGGGTGTCCCTGCTGTTGGCAGCCGGGCTGTTCATTTATCTGTTGGTTGCGCTGTTGCGCGCGGACCGGAACTAGGAGCGGCTATGCACAGTTATGACTATTGGCTGATCCTCGCGTTTTTTGCGGTGGTCTTGCTGCCGGCGCCGTTCCTCGGGCGCTTTTACTACAAGGTGATGGAAGGTCAGCGCACCTGGCTGACGCCGGTTCTCGGCCCGGTCGAGCGCGGTTGCTATCGGATTGCCGGGGTTGATCCGCAGGCTGAGCAGAGCTGGCAGAAGTACACGCTGGCCTTGCTCGCGTTCAATCTCGCCGGTTTCCTGCTGTTGTTCGCGATACTGTTGTTTCAGGATCACCTGCCGCTGAACCCGCAAAACCTGCCGGGCCAGGAATGGACCCAGGCGTTCAACACCGCGGTCAGTTTCATGACCAACACCAACTGGCAGTCCTACAGTGGTGAAGCGACCCTCAGCTATCTGAGCCAGATGGTCGGCCTCACCGTGCAGAACTTCGTCAGTGCCGCCACCGGCCTGGCGGTGCTGGTTGCGCTGTGCCGTGGCATCGGTCGCAAGTCGACCAAGACCCTGGGCAACTTCTGGGTCGACATGACCCGCGCAACCCTCTACGGCCTGCTTCCGCTGTGCCTGCTGCTGGCGCTGTACCTCGTCTGGCAGGGCGTGCCGCAGACCTTCGCGCAATACGTCAATGCCGTAACCATGCAGGGCGTCGATCAAGTGATCCCGCTCGGCCCGGCCGCCAGCCAGATTGCGATCAAGCAACTGGGTACCAACGGCGGTGGCTTCTTCGGTGTGAACTCGGCGCATCCGTTCGAGAACCCGACCGCGTGGAGCAACCTGTTCGAACTCGCGTCGATCATTCTGATTCCGGTAGCGCTGGTGTTCACCTTCGGTCATTACGTGAAAGACCAGCGTCAGAGCCGCGCGATCATCGCCTGCATGCTCGCATTGTTCCTGATCGGCGGCGCGACTTCGCTGTGGGCCGAATATCAGCCTAACCCGGCGCTGAACAATGTCGCGGTCGAACAGACCGCGCCGCTGGAAGGCAAGGAAGCACGCTTCGGTACCACCGCCACCGTGCTGTGGTCGGTGACCACCACCGCAGCGTCGAACGGTTCGGTCAACGGCATGCACGACAGCCTCAACCCGCTTAGCGGCATGGTGGCGCTGGTCAACATGATGGTCGGCGAAGTGATCTTCGGCGGCGTCGGTGCCGGGCTCTACGGCATGTTGCTTAACGTGCTGATCGCGGTGTTCCTCGCCGGCCTGATGATTGGCCGCACACCGGAATACCTGGGCAAGAAATTGCAGGCGCGGGAAGTGCAATTGCTGGTGGTGACCTTGCTGGTCATGCCGGTAGGCGTGCTGGTACTCGGCGCGATCGCCGCTGCTCTGCCTGGCCCGGCGGCGACCATCAGCAACCCCGGCCCGCACGGTTTCAGCCAGTTGCTCTATGCCTACACCTCGGCCAGCGCGAACAACGGTTCGGCGTTCGGTGGCCTGAGCGCCAACACCCCGTTCCACAACCTGATGCTCGGTCTGGGCATGTTGATCGGTCGCTTCGGCTACATCCTGCCGGTACTGGCACTGGCCGGCAGCCTGGCGATGAAGAAAACCGCACCGATCGGCCAGAACAGCTTCCCGACCCACGGCCCGCTGTTCGTGACCCTGTTGACCGTGACCATTTTGCTGGTGGGCGGCCTGACCTTCCTGCCGACCCTGGCGCTCGGTCCGATTGCTGAACACTTGAGCATGGGCTTCTAAGGAATCGATCATGAATATGCATGTTCCTGCAAAACCTGCGGTGCCGACCCAGTCGGCAGAAGCACCGAAAACCGCGATCTCGGCCCTGTGGCGTCCGGCGCTGGTGCAAGCCTTCGTCAAGCTCGACCCGCGCCAGCTGGTGCGTTCGCCCGTGATGCTGGTGGTCGAACTGACGGCGATTTTCACCACCGTGCTGTGCTTCATCCCGGACAACGTCGTGCCGACTTTCGTCGCCGCGCAGATTGCTCTGTGGCTGTGGTTCACCGTGCTGTTCGCCAACTTCGCCGAGGCCTTGGCCGAAGGTCGCGGCAAGGCCCGCGCCGACAGCCTCAAGGCTGGCAGCGAAGGCCTCAGCGCGCGGCGCAAACTGGCCAACGGCAGCTTCCAGGTGGTGCCTGCCGCCAGCCTGCGCAAAGGTGACGTGGTGCGCGTCGAAGCGGGGGAGATGATCCCCGGTGACGGCGAAGTCATCGAAGGTATTGCCGCGGTCAACGAAGCGGCGATCACCGGTGAATCGGCGCCGGTGATTCGCGAGTCCGGTGGCGATCGCTCGGCGGTCACCGGCAACACGCGCCTGGTGTCCGACTGGTTGTTGGTGAAGATCACTGCCAACCCGGGTGAATCGACCCTCGATCGCATGATCGCCCTGGTCGAAGGCGCCAAGCGCCAGAAGACCCCGAACGAAGTCGCGCTGGATATCCTGCTGATCGGCCTGACCCTGATCTTCCTGCTGGTGGTGGTGACCCTGCAGCCGTTCGCCCACTTCGCCAACGGCAGCCTGCCGCTGGTGTTCCTGGTGGCGCTGCTGGTCACGCTGATTCCGACCACCATCGGTGGTTTGCTGTCGGCCATCGGTATTGCCGGGATGGATCGTCTGGTGCGGCTGAACGTGATCGCCAAATCCGGGCGCGCCGTGGAAGCGGCCGGTGACGTGCATGTGTTGCTGCTGGACAAGACCGGCACCATCACCTTCGGTAACCGCCGTTGCAGCGCGGTGTATGCCGCGCCAGGCGTGAATGGTCGCGAACTGGCCGAAGGCGCGTTGTTTGCCTCGCTGGCGGACGAAACCGCCGAAGGCAAATCCATCGTCGAGTACCTGCGCGGTCTGCACCCACAAACCGAGCCGGCGCTGGATACTTTGACTGCCGTGCCGTTCAGTGCGGAAACCCGCTTGTCCGGTGTCGACTATCAGGGCCGCGTGTACCGCAAGGGCGCAGTCGATTCGCTGCTGGCCTTCCTCGGTCAACAACGCTCCGATCTGGCCCCGGCGCTGTCGCGGGAAATCGACAAGATCGCGCAGAGCGGCGGTACGCCGTTGCTGGTCTGCGCCGACGGCAAACTGCTCGGTGCGATCCATCTCAAGGACGTGGTCAAGCCAGGCATTCGCGAGCGTTTTGCCGAGCTGCGCAAACTGGGGATTCGCACGGTGATGGTCACCGGCGACAACCCGTTGACCGCTGCGGCCATCGCGGCTGAAGCGGGCGTCGATGACGTGCTCGCCGAGGCCACCCCGGAGAAAAAACTCGCACGTATCCGTCTCGAACAGAACGACGGTCGTCTGGTCGCCATGTGCGGCGACGGTGCCAACGATGCCCCGGCGCTGGCCCAGGCTGACGTCGGCATGGCGATGAACGACGGTACGCAAGCCGCACGCGAAGCAGCCAACATGGTCGACCTCGACAGCGACCCGACCAAGCTGCTGGACGTGGTGCAGATCGGCAAGGAATTGCTGGTGACCCGTGGTGCGCTGACGACGTTTTCCATCGCCAACGACGTGGCCAAATACTTCGCGATTCTGCCGGCGCTGTTCGCCGCGATCTATCCGCAACTGGGTGTGCTGAACATCATGCACTTGACCAGTCCGCAGAGCGCGATCCTCTCGGCGATCGTCTTCAACGCCCTGATCATCGTCGTGCTGATTCCACTGGCATTGCGTGGCGTACGCGTACAAGCAGCGAGTGCCGCGGCACTGCTGCGGCGCAACCTGCTGATCTACGGACTGGGCGGGATTCTGGTGCCGTTCGTGGGGATCAAGGCGATCGACATGCTGCTCACGGCTTTGCATTTGGTTTGAGGTTGGAAGAGCCCCTCACCCTAACCCTCTCCCGGAGGGAGAGGGGACTGATCGAGGTGTTTGTAAGAGGCGTACCGACCTGGGATAGCGAGCCGAACTCAGGTCTGGAAAAGCGCAGAGATCGGCTCCCTTTCTCCTCGCCCCCTTGGGGAAGAGGGCTGGGGTGAGGGGGAAAAGATCTCCCTGGTACCCCGCAAAAGTTTGCCCAACGAATTCGAGGATTTTGCAATGTCCACAATGATACGTCCGGCCCTGAGCCTGCTGGTGCTGATGACCCTGATCACCGGCGTGGCCTATCCACTGGTGGTGACCGGCGTTGCGCAGGTCGCTTTCCCTGAACAGGCCAACGGCAGCCTGGTGCACGATGCCGACGGCAAGGTGCGCGGCTCGTCGTTGATCGCCCAGGATTTCGTCGGTGATGCGTGGTTTCATCCGCGTCCTTCGGCGGGCGCCTTCGCGACCGTTTCCAGCAGCGCCAGCAACCTGGCGCCGAGCAATCCGGCGCTGGCCACGCGGGTGATCGACGACGCCAACAAGTTGCAGGTGCCCGGCCAGGGGCCGGTGCCATTGGCGTTGCTGACCACCTCCGGCAGCGGCCTCGATCCGCACTTGCCACCGGCGGCAATTGCCTATCAACTGGCGCGTGTCGCGCAAGCGCGCAACTTGCCTATGTCGACTTTGCAGCAACTGCTCGATGCGCACATCGAACAGCCGCTGGTGGGGCCGCCGGTGGTGAATGTGCTGGAGCTGAACATGGCGCTGGAAAAGCTGTAATTCTGCGGCGCGGCCATTCGCGAGCAAGCCCGCTCCCACAAGAGCAACACTGAACCTGTGGGAGCGAGCTTGCTCGCGAAGAGGCCACAACTGGCAACACATAAACATCTGACTGAAGAGATCAAGCATGAGCGACTCCGGCCGCGCCGACGCACTGTTAGCAGACCTGCCCCGCGACGGCCGTGGCCGGCTGAAGATTTTCCTCGGCGCCGCCCCCGGGGTCGGCAAGACCTACGCCATGCTCCAGGCCGCGCACACGCAATTGCGCCAGGGCGTGAAAATCATCGCCGGTGTCGTCGAAACTCACGGCCGCGCGGAGACCGAAGCGCTGCTCGGCGGTTTGCCGCAGCAGCCGCTGGTGCGCTCGGAATACCGTGGCGTGATGCTCGAAGAAATGGACCTCGACGGCCTGCTCGCGGCCAAACCCAAGCTGGTGCTGGTGGACGAACTGGCCCACACCAACGCCCCCGGCAGTCGTCACGCCAAGCGCTGGCAGGATATTCAGGAACTGCTTGCCGCCGGCATTGACGTCTACACCACGGTCAACGTCCAGCACCTGGAAAGTCTCAACGATCAGGTGCGCGGCATCACCGGCGTGCAGGTGCGCGAAACCCTGCCGGACTGGGTGCTGCAGGAAGCCTACGAACTGCTGCTGATCGACCTGCCACCGCGCGAGCTGCTGGAGCGTCTGCGCGAAGGCAAGGTCTACGTGCCGGAGCAGGCGCGGGCGGCGATCGATGCGTTTTTCACCCAGACCAACCTCACCGCGCTGCGTGAACTGGCAATGCAAACGGCGGCCGCGCAGGTCGATAACGATCTCGCTCAAGGCTATCGCCAACTCGGCCAGGCGGCTCCGGCGGTGCGCGGACGTTTGCTGGTCGGCGTCGATGGCGATGCGCATGCCGAACGCCTGGTGCGTCACGCCAGCCGCGTGGCCCAGCGCCGGCATTTGCCGTGGAGTCTGGTGCATGTCGACAACGGCACAGTGCGCGACGAGCAATCGCGCCTGCGCCTGCAAAATGCCCAGCAACTGGCCGAACGCCTCGGCGGCGAAGTGGTGTTGTTACGCGCCGGCGAAGTGGCGAAAACCCTGATTCAGCATGCTGCCGAACGCCGGGCGAGTCTGCTGCTGGTCGGCCAGTCGCGGCCGAGTCTGCGCCGTCGCCTGTTCGGTGGCGGGCTCGCCGCGCGTTTGCTGCGCCAGGCCCACGGCCTGGAAATCAACGTCCTCGACAACGATCATGAACACCCGCAACAGCGCCTGCGAACGACGCCGACGCTGGTCTGGTTCGACTATCTGTTGGCGCTGGTTGCCACGCTGTTGGCCAGTGCCCTGGCGTGGGCGGTATCGAGTATTTTGCCGCTACCGAACATCTCGCTGGTGTTCCTCGCGGCGGTGTTGCTGGTGGCGGTGCGCAGCAGTCTGGGCCCGGCGCTGGCCTGCGCGGCATTGTCGTTTCTGACTTACGATTTTCTGTTTATTCCGCCGAATTTTTCCTTCGCCATCCAGCGCGAAGAAGATGTTCTGACCTTGCTGTTCTTCCTGCTGATGGCGGCGCTCACCGGCAATCTCGCGGCGCGTCAGCGGCGGCAGTTGCAGGCGTTGCGCGATACGCAGGAAGAGACCACGGAGCTGCTCGATCTGTCGCGCAAACTGACTGCGGCAACGGATCGTCAGGCGGTAGTCAGCGCTGCGGCGCAGCACCTCAACGGCTGGAGCGATCTGCAATTGTGCCTGCTCAACCGCGACGGGCAGGGCGGCTGGAAAGTCGAGACCGGCGGGCCTCTGGAATTCAGCGAATCGGAGCGCGCCGCCGCCGACTGGGCCTGGCAACACGATCAACCGGCCGGCATGGGCACCGGCACGCTGCCTTTCGGTCGCTGGTGGTGGTGGCCGCTGTCGGTGGAGGACGGGCCGCTGGCGCTGCTCGGGGTCTGCGCCAAAGAGGGCCAGACCTTGAGCGGCCAGCGTCGACGCCTGCTCACCGCGTTGAGTCAGCCACTGGCGCAGGCGCTGGCGCGGGCGCAACTGGCGGACGATCTGGAAGCCGCGCGCCTGCACGGTGAAACCGAGCAGTTGCGCAGTGCGCTGCTGGCCTCGGTATCGCATGATCTGCGCACACCGCTGACCGCCATGCGCGGCAGCATCGACAGCCTGCTGGCCCTCGGCGAAGCCATTCCGCTGGAGGATCGCCGCGAGTTGCTCGAAGGCACCCGCGACGAAGCCGAACGCCTCGATCGCTACATTCAGAACCTGCTGGACATGACCCGCCTCGGCCACGGTGCATTGAAGCTCGCGCGCGACTGGGTGGCGCCGGCGGACATCGTCGGCAGCTCGCTCAATCGCCTGCGTGCGGTGCTCGCGCCGTTGCAGGTCAGCACCGATGTGCCGTCCGAGTTGCCGCTGCTGTTCGTGCATGCGGCGCTGATCGAGCAGGCGCTGGTCAATGTGCTGGAAAACGCTGCACGCTTCTCGCCGCCACACGGGCGTTTGCAATTGAGTGCTGGTGCCAATAACGAAGAGATCTTCTTCACGGTCAGCGACGAAGGCCCGGGGATTCCCGAGGACGAGCGAGCGAAAATTTTCGACATGTTCTACACCGCCGCGCGCGGCGATCGCGGCGGGCAGGGCACCGGTCTGGGGCTGGCGATCTGTCAGGGCATGGTCGGCGCGCATGGCGGCCGGATCAGCGTCGCCGACGGCATCGACGGGCGCGGCACCAGCATCACCCTGCACCTGCCGTTGCAGACGCAACCGGGGATGGACAATGAAGCCTGATCGCGACTGCGCTACTCTCTTGCCAATCTTTTGTGTTGATGTGAATTCATGAGCCAGACCGCGACCATTTTGGTCATCGATGACGAACCGCAGATCCGTAAATTCCTGCGCATCAGCCTCGCCTCACAAGGCTACAAAGTGCTCGAGGCCGGCACCGGCGCCGAGGGGCTGGCCCAAGCGGCGTTGAACAAACCCGACCTGCTGGTGCTCGACCTCGGCCTGCCGGACATGGACGGCCAGCAGGTGCTGCGCGAGTTTCGCGAATGGGCCACCGCGCCGGTGCTGGTGCTCTCGGTGCGGGCCAGCGAAGGGCAGAAAGTCCAGGCGCTGGATGGCGGCGCCAACGACTACGTGACCAAGCCGTTCGGCATTCAGGAGTTTCTCGCCCGGGTCCGCGCGTTGTTGCGTCAGGCACCGGCCGGCGAGGCCCAGCAAGCGGCGCTGACGTTCGGCCCGTTGACCGTGGACCTGGCCTATCGACGAGTGCTGCTCGACGGTGCCGAAGTGGCGCTGACCCGCAAGGAATATGCGGTGCTGGCGCAACTGGCGCGGCACCCGGGGCGGGTGATCACCCAGCAGCAATTGCTCAAGGACATCTGGGGGCCGACGCATACCGAGGACAGTCATTACCTGCGGATTGTGGTCGGGCATTTGCGTCAGAAGCTGGCGGATGATCCGACGCGGCCGCGGTTTATTGTGACGGAGGCGGGGGTTGGGTATCGGTTGTTGAGTGAGAACAGCCTGTAGGTTTTGGGGTGGCTGAGCTGACGCCTTCGCGAGCAAGCCCGCTCCCACAGGGTTCTTCGGTGTGATTGAAATTTTGTGTTTCACACCCGGCCACTGTGGGAGCG
>NZ_JASCPO010000083.1:0-24179 GCF_029960145.1 Pseudomonas sp. PS01299
ATTGTGGCGAGGGGATTCATCCCCGATGGGCCGCGAAGCGGCCCCAGACCCGGCGAACCGGATTATTCTGATACACCGAGGTGTCTGATTTCAAGGCAGCTTCGCCGCCCATCGGGGATGAATCCCCTCGCCACAAGGTGTTCGGCAAGCAGGAAGAGGGGGTTATTTCTTCATGATCGAGGTGAAGAGGTCGGATTCGAGCAAGCGCTGCAACCACGCCTGCAACCGCACATAAGGCGTCTGCGCAAACCACTCGCGATCAACATGCGCAAACTGCCGAACGAACGGCAGCAACGCGATATCCGCGAGACACGGATGATCACTCAGCAAATAATCCCGACCTTCAAGCAACTCATCCAACTGCTGCAAAAACAACGCCCCCTCAGCCCGATAAACTTCCATCGGCTGCTCGGGATAACGCTCGGCATATTTATAGCGGTTCAAATGCACCTTGAATGCCTGATCGTTGGCTTCGATCAACCCGGCAATCCGTGAATCACCGCCAAGCACCCAGTTGTCAGGATCATTCTGCGCCAACGCCCAGCGCATGATCTCCAGGCTCTCATCGATCACCCGACCCTGCGCATCCAGCACCGGCACCGTGCCCTTGGGCGAGATCGCCAGCATCGCGGCCGGTTTGGCCTTGAGGCTGACTTCGACGATCTCCACCGGCACGCCCGAATAACGCAGGGCCATTCGCGCGCGCATCGCGTAAGGGCAGCGGCGGAACGAATACAGCGTGTTCATTTCACCTCCAGTGTGCTCAAGCCGTTGCCTTGGCGTTGTACCTGAATCTGCACCGGAATCCGTTCGTGCATTTCCTGCACGTGGGAAATCACCGCGACTTTGCGTCCCTGGGCCTGCAAGCCGTCGAGGGCATCCATGGCCAGTTGCAGCGATTCCGGATCGAGGCTGCCGAAGCCTTCGTCGATGAACAGCGATTCGATTTTCAGCGTGCTCGAGGCCATCGATGCCAGCCCCAATGCAAGGGCCAGCGACACCAGGAAGGTTTCGCCGCCGGACAACGAATGCACCGAGCGCAATTCGTCGCCCATCTCGGTATCCATCACCAACAGGCCGAGCATGCTGCCGCCGCGTTTCAAACGATAGCGTTTGACCAGTTGGCGTAACTGCACGTTGGCGTGATGCACCAGCAGGTCGAGGTTGTAGGCCTGGGCGATCTTGCGGAAGGTGTCGCCGGTGGCCGAGCCGATCAACGCATTCAGGCGCGCCCAGCGCTGGTATTCGGCATAGGCGACGGCGATCTGCTGCGCGAGTGCCTGATTGGCGTTTTGCCGACGCTGATCTTCAGCTTGTTCGGCGCGCAGTTCGGCGCACTGTTGCTCGCTGAGGTTGAACTGGTTCTGCAGCTCGGCGAGAGCGCTGGCGAGTTGCTCGGCATCGAGATTGCCGTTGTGCTGCGCCTGATGATCGGCCAAGCGCTGATCTCGTTCCTGCAGCAGCACCTTGGCCTGTTCGATGGCTTTTTCGTTGTGCTGCAAGCGCTGGCGCAGTTCGCTGAGCTGCGTGTCATCGACGCGCAACAGGTCTTCGAGGCCGCCGTCATCCAGTTCAGGATGGCGTGCGCGCCAGTCGGCAATCTTCTGCGTCAGTTCGTCGTCTTCGCTTTGAAGCGCCTGCAACCGTTCTTGCTGAGCCTTGAGTTCGGCGCCCATCTGCACCCGTTGCGTGCGCACGTTCTGCAGTTCCGCAGCGGTGCCGGTTTCGGCGTTGCGCGCCTGATCCACAGCCTGTTCCAGTTGCTGCTGCCAGTGCTCGGCGCTGCTGTGTTCGCCCAGCAGTTGCGCGAGTTTCGCCTGGCAGGCCTGCTGCTGCTCAGCCAGCGCGCTGAATTGCTGCTCGGCGCTTTGCAACTGCTGTACGCGGCTGAGCTGGCGATCCTGTTCTTTCTCCAGCGTCTGCTGGCGTTGCTGCTGTTCGGCCAGTTCTTCCTTTTGCTGCTCGACTTGCGCCAGGCGCTCGGCAATCTGCCGATCGAGCTGCATGAAAGTCGCCGCCGGCTCGATACGCAAGGCTTCGAGGGTGTCGGCCGGCAGCAAACTGGCGAACGCGGTCAGTTCCTCGTCGAGACGCTGACGGTCGCTGCTCAGTTCGCGTTGTTGGTTGCTCAGGTGCTGCGCCGCTTGCTGATGCGCGGTTTCGGCATTGCGCAGTTGCTGGGTCAAGCGCGCCGCGTCCTGTTGCAGGGTGAGCAGGGCGCTCTGGCGTTGTTCGTCCTGGGTGATGCTCTGATTCAGTTGATCGTTTTGCCGGGTCAGCCAGGCGTCGCGTTTGTCGGCGTCCTGGTTCAGTAACTGAGCGGACAGCGGATGGGCGTCGAGGCTCGGCGCTAGTGCCTGTTGCTGCGCGACCAGTTGTTCCTGTTGTTGCAGCAGCTCCTTTTGTTGAGCTATCACGCCACCGACTTCGGCGCGCAGTTCGATGAGCTTTTCCTTGAGCTGATCGACCACTTGCTGGGCGTTGGCCTGTTCGCTTTCATCATGACGGCCGAGGCTTTGCAGCAGCGCTTCCGGCTGATGATACGGATGCTCGTTGCTGCCACAGACCGGGCACGGCTGATCGTCCTGCAACTGCGCGCGCAGCTCTTCGACACTGGCGCTGCGGGCCAGGCGCTGACGTTCGAGCAATTCACGGGTGACGTTGAGGGTTTGTTCGGCGACGGTCAGCTCGGCCTTGGTTTTCACCCCATCCTGGGTCAGGCGTTCGCGTTCCTGCTGCGCGTCGAGCAGGCGCTGTTGCAGCTCAGCGCCGCGTTTTTCCAGCTCCTGCTGGCTGGCCCACAACCGCGTCAGATCTTCGATGGCGCGCAGTTGTTTGCGGTTGTCCTGCAACAGGTTGCCAAGGATACCGATCTGCTCGGCGACCGCATCCGGCTCGGCGCCGGCCTCTTTGAACAGCACTTCCAGTTGCTGTTTCTGCGTGGCCAACGCGTCGGCGCTGTGCGCGGCGTTCTGTTCGAGGGTCGCCAGTTCGGCCTGGCCCTTGTTCAGGCGATTGCCGATCAGCATCAGCTGTTGCAGGCGATCGCGATAGGCATTCCACGCATCGCTGAGCGGTGCCAGATCGGCACTCTGCTCCAGCTCGGCGGCGATTTTCTGCAAGCGTTCAGCGACTTCGGCCTGTTTCGTCTGCAAGGCCTGAATCGCGCTCTGGCCTTCGGTGCAGGCTTGCTCGGCGGACTGCCGGGCCTCGGCGCTGAGGGCGGTGTCCTTGGCGAGGCGGGCGAGGGTGCTTTGCTCATCGAAGGCCTGACGCAGCAGCGGGGCACTTTCGCTGTGCCGCTGCTGCGCTTCGCTCAGGGCGATTTTCGCCGCATCCAGCGCCTGTTCCAGTTGCGTCTGGCGCTCGTTGAGCTCGCCGTGTTGCTGGGTATGCGCGGCAATCTGTGCCGCCAGCGGCGTCAGCTGCACATCCAGTTCAGTCTTGCGCGCGAACTGGTGGCGTTGCGGCGCGAGTTGCTCCAGGCGCGTCAGCTTCAGGCGTTCACCCGCCAGACCTTCCCACTGTTGCTGCGCACTGTGCAGTTGCTCGGCGGCGGCTTGCTGCGCGTCCTGCAACTGGCGCAAATCCTTGAGCCAACTGTGCTGTTGTTCCAGTTGCTTGAGTTGCGCCTGCTGCAACTTCAACTGTTGCTGGGCAGCGTTGAAACGCTCATCCAGCTCGGCGCGGGCTTCGGGGGCCAGTGGAGTGACGCCAGTGGCCTGATCCTGCAGCAGCTTGTGCGCTTCGCGGGCCTCTTTGGTCTTGTCGAATGCGCGGCGGCCGAGGCGGGTGTAGAGCGCGGTGTCGGTGAGTTTTTCCAGCAGTTCGCTGCGGTCGTTGTCGTCGGCCTTGAGAAATGCGCTGAACTCACTCTGGGCCAGCAGCACGGCACGGGTGAACTGTTCGAAGTTCAGGCCCAGCGCGGCTTCGAGCTGGGTCTTGTATTCGCCTTTCTGGCTGGCGAGCAGTTGATCCTGATCGATGTCGCGCAGGCTCTGCCGGCTGGCCTGCAGTTTGCCGCCGGCCTTCTCGCGGGCACGGTTGGCTTCCCAGCGCGCACGGTAACGGCGGCCATCGACGCCAACAAAATCCACCTCGGCATACCCTTCGCCGGTGCCGCGCCGCAGCAAGGTGCGCGGGTCGCCGGTGGCGATTTCACCGTCAGCGTCCGGCACCTTGGCGTCGCGGCCGGTGTTGTTCAGGCGCGGCACGGCGCCGAACAACGCCAGGCACAGCGCATCGAGCAGGGTACTTTTACCGGCGCCGGTCGGCCCGGTGATCGCGAACAGGCCAGCACTGGCCAGCGGCTCGGCAGTGAAATCAATCTCGAACGGCCCGGCCAGCGAGGCGAGGTTCTTCAAGCGAATGGCGAGAATCTTCATGGCTGCTCGCCCTCCATCTGTACGTCCTGCAGCAGTTCGGCGAAGTCCTTGAGGGTCTGCTCATCGACCTCGTTGCCATAGTTGTCGAGCCAGGCGCGGCTGAACAGCTCCTGCGGAGTGAGTTGATCCAGTTCGACCAGCGCGCTGCCGTCGTCGCTGCCATCGGCGCCACGGTTGCCGGCGTACTCGGCGGCGATCCACACCAAGCGCACGGCTTTGCCTTGCAGGGCGTTTTCCACCTGATGGCGCAGATCCGGCTGCGGCTCATCGAGGGTTACACGCACTTCCAGCCATGGCTGGCGCTGGGTTTCGGCGAGCAGATCAATGTTCGGCAGGTCAGCCAGTTGCAGCAGGATCTCTGCCAGCGGCGCCGGGCCGATGCGTTGCAGGTTGACCGACCTTGGAATCAGTTTTGGTTCGACACTGACCAGGGTTTCGCCGTTGAGGGTGATGTCGAGAATCTGGTGCTGATAACCGATCTCCGAGAACGACAGCGGAATCGGCGAGCCGCTGTAGCGAATGCGCTCTTCACCGTTGACCTTCTGCGGCTTGTGCAAATGGCCGAGGGCGACGTAGCTGATGCTCGGCCCGAACAGGCTGGCGGGCAGCGCTTCGGCGTTACCGATGATCAGGCTGCGCTCGGAGTCTTCCGAGACCGAACCGCCGGCCATGTGCGCGTGGCTGATGGCGACCAGCGCCTGACCCGGCTGACGCTTGGCATTCGCCGCTTCGATCAGCCATTCATGCACCTGACCGATACCGCGCAGATAGTTGTCGCCCAGATGCGCACCGGTCACTTCAGCCGGACGCAGGAACGGCAGCGCCAGGCACCACGCAGCGATCTCGCCTTGGGCATTCGGCAGCGGCAGCAGCAGACGTTCGGCGTCGAGCTGGCCGTCATCCAGCCACAACACCCGCCCCAGCGCATGGGTCCGCAAACGGCGCATCAACGGCGCCGGCAGCTCGATGCGCGAGCCGGAATCGTGGTTGCCGGCGATCATCACGATGGTCAGCAACGGCTGCTGCTCGTGAGCGCTGACGATGAAATCGTAGAGGCGTTCCTGGGCTTTGACCGGCGGATTGACCGTGTCAAAGATGTCCCCGGCAATCAGCAGCACATCCGGCTGCGCCAGTTGCAGTTGGCGCAGCAGCCATTCGAGAAAGCACGCATGCTCGAAATCGCGCTCCTGGCCATGCAGGTTTTGCCCAAGGTGCCAGTCGGAGGTGTGGAACAGACGCAAGGTGGACTCCGCTACATAAACAGGTGATGGCCGCGGGGAAATGATGGGCGGCTAAAGAGGGGGGAGTTTACTGGCAAACGGGCGGACTTGCCCAAAGGCTTGAAAAATCAGGAGGTCGTGGCGGATGCCGTCTGTCGCTACTGTCAGATCTGACAGTAGTCAGCTATCAGCACCGAGTGGTGGGATTGCCGCTGTCGCCAGGCTGTCAGGCCGGGTTGTCTGCCACTCACGGAGTTGCTTGCATGAAAACGAAATCAACATCTGAAGCCACGAATTCTGATCCTGATATCGACGCACTCAGGCCCATGACCATCAGTAAATTCGCGACCCCCGTGGAGGGCTACGACGGTGGTTTGGGGGTGGCCGGTGTGGAAGGGGGCGTGCATTTTCGGGTGAACCCCTGGCTGCACATGGAGGAGGGCGACGAGTTCAAGGTTTATTGGGCCGACGGGACGGTGCCGGTCTGGAGTAAAACCATCGAACTCGAGGATGAAAACCAAATCGTCAAAGGGGTCATCGACGAGGGGCATATCCGCAGGGGGGATGCCTATCCCGTGTTCTACAGTGTGACCCGCGCGAACCAGGCACCGGAGGAGTCGCCGCTTCAGAGGGTTCTGGTCAAGCTGGATCGCCCGGGCGGTTTCGATGACGACTTTTCCACGCCCGGCAACCAGAACCTGCGCTACCACATTCCCCAAAGCATCATCGACAATGGCGTCGGCCCCGAGGAGGCCGCGGCGGGTGTGCCGATCACGATCCTGCCGTACCCCTTCATGCGTATCAACGACCGTGTAAAGGTGGCGTGGGGCAGCGTAGAGAAAAACGTCCTTGTCGAGCAAAAACATATTGACGACCCCGACGACAACCCGCTGGTCGTGACCATCGATCAAGCACTGATCGAGGAGGCGGGCGACAGCGCCGGGGTGATGGTGATGTACCAGGTGATCGATGAGTGTGGCAACTATCCCGATCCACGTTCCCTATGGTCGGCGCCAACCCGAGTCGTGGTGGATCTGAAAGGAAATCGGCTCGATGCGCCGATCGTGCTGGAGGCCGATCCGCAGACTTACGAAATCGACCTCGACGAATTGAACGATGACGACGTGAACGTTCTGGTCAATACCCCCGCTGGCATCTTCCAGGAGCAGGATGTCGTCGCATTGACCTGGCGAGGAATCAACGCCGAGGGCGCACCGATCAACCATGGCCCGGTAGAGCTGTCGGTGACACGAGTCGGTCTTGCGCTGCCGTTCACTGTGCCGAACGACAAGGTACGAGCCATTGCCAAAGGCCGGGCCAGTGTCTCCTACATACTCAAGCGAACGGGCGTGGCCGATCGGCCGTCCAAGACCGTCGGTATCTCGGTGACGGGGGAGACCTTCCGACTGCCGTCCCCTACTGTGGACGAAGCCCCTACCGGTACGCTGAACCCGGACGAACGCTGGGCCACCGTGCGCATTCCATGGTTTGCGGGACGCGCCGCCAGTGACCTGTTGACGCTGATCTGGGAGGCCACACGTCCCGGCGGCGGCATCGTCTATTACGAAGACCCGCGCCCGGTTGGCGATGTGCCGGAGGACGAGCCGGTGTTGCGCAATGTCTCGAACGCGGAGATCCAGCGTTTCGACGGCTTGAAGGTCTCGGTGTTCTATACCGTCGCCAATGATGATGAGGCGACACTCAACGTGCGCGAGTCGTTGCGGTTCGAAATGCAGGTGGGCGAAGTGCAACCGCTGTTCGTGACGCCGCGCGTGGAGGAGGCGGTGCCTGGCACGTCGTTGATCGATCCGGAAGCCGTCCCGCCGCTGGGCTGTAAATTGATTGTGACGTATCTGCAGACACAGCCCGAAGACTTGGTGAATTATCGCTGGCGCGGTACGGGCGGTAACGGCAGCACCAGTGGCTCACTGCGTCTTACAGCGCAAACTGCGGGTAAGGAAGTGCCGTTCACGGTGCCGAAACAGTTTGTGACCAACAACCTCAATCGCCGGATCGTCATCGACTATTTCATCGTGCGTGACGGCAAGACCCTGGGTTACTCCTTTCCACTGACCTTGCGGGTCGGCAATGCCCTGCTGGATTTCGATCCGCCCTCAATTGATGGCGCGCGCGGCGACCAGATCGATGCGAGCGCGGTGCCAGCGGTAGGTGCAACCGTACGTCTGGCTGCGGCGTATGGCTTGAGGGTGGGCGATAGCGGCGAGATCCGCTGGATCGGCGTTGCCGGCGGCGGTACCGCCATCGTGCCGTTTCGCGTGGAGAGCGGAGAAGCGGGGCGCGACAAACTGATCAGCGTGCCGCAGTCGGTGGTGTTGGCCAATGTCGGGCGGGAGATCTCGTTGGATTGCACCGTGGTGCGCCAAGCCGGTGGTCGCCAGTATTCGCGGGTGGCGGTTTATGACGTGCGTGCAACGCTGGGGACAGGACGCTTGCTGGTGATGGGCGCGCGCTCGCGGGGTAATTACCATATGTATGGCGGCGGGACTGCGTGGTTGACCGCGCTGGATGCAACCACCCGGCAGCCGGTCAGGGCCTGGTGGCGGTATAGCGGCGAGGAGGGCGAGGTCAGTGGTGCGACGTTCCGTGACACTCGGCCGGACCGGCTGCTGCATGTGCGGATCAGTGATGATCAGGTGACGATCAATCCGCAGAACCTGTGCGGGAACGGTAATTTTGTATCCGGCCATGTATCAAACTACGCAGCCTTTGCGGCGCGGACTGAACGTGGAGCCCTGGTGGCATGGGGCAGTCCTGCCCGGGGTGGAAACTTGGGGGATTCGTTACCGGACCTTTCTGATGCCATATCGCTGAGTGCTTGCGGTTATGCCTTCGCGGCACGTCAGGCCACTGGTGCGGTAGTGGCTTGGGGGCTGAGTGGAAACGGAGGAGCCGTGTCGGAACCCATCAGTCTTTTGCGGGATATCGTAGCGGTAAGCGGCAACGGTTATGTGTTTGTTGCACTACGTCGCGATCGGAGCCTGGTGGCATGGGGAAGCCCTACCTGGGGTGCAACACTTCCACAGCCGATACCTGCGCTGAGGGATGTCGTTAAAGTGATTGGCAATCTCTACGCCTTTGCTGCGCTACGGGCTAATGGTTCGGTAGTGGCTTGGGGGCACCAAACCTGGGGAGGTAATTTGCCTACGGCTATCGGGGCATTGGATGACATCGTTGATATAGTCGCTACCGGCTACGCTTTTGCAGCCCTGTGTGCCAATGGTGCGGTAGTAGCTTGGGGCAGTACCGGTTACGGGGGAGTTGTACCTACCGGAATTGGGATACTTACAGATATTGTGGAACTGAGCGGAACCGAACGCGCCTTTGCCGCGCGACGCAGCAATGGCAGCGTTGTTGCCTGGGGGGGCGGGGCACACGGCGCAAACGTTCCTGCGCCGATCGCATTACTGACGGATATCCGGACGATAACGGGTAACTATGGAGCATTCGTCGCATTGCTGAGCAGCGGGCGGATAGTGGGTTGGGGATCCCAGGCAATTCCGGCGCCAGTTGCATTACTGACTGACATCGTCCAGGTGGTATGTGGGGGAGTTGCTTTTGCCGCGCTGCGGGCCAACGGCACCGTTGTAGCCTGGGGGGTTTCTGACCGAGGTGGTGAAATCCCGGAGGCCATTGCGGCCAGACTGGTCAACGTCCGCGCCATTTATGGCAACACCCATGCCTTCGCCGCGCTGACCTCCAGCGGCGAAGTCGTGACCTGGGGCCGTGGCCCGGCCGGCGGTAACAGCGATGCCGTCGCCGACCAGCTCAATGGCAAAATCTTCTACGAAGCCACAGCGCTGTCCCGTGGTTTGGGAATGCGTGAGACGCGACTGCTTGAAGCGGCAGCAAGTGAACAAACCTCATAACACCGCCAACGCCTGAAAGATCGCAGCCTGCGGCAGCGCCTACACGGACTAAATGTAGGGGCTGCCGCAGGCTGCGATCTTTTGCGGTTTACTTCGGATAAAGCGGCGGCAACCCGCTGTCACCCACCGGATCCTGTACCCGCTCCGCCGCCGGAATCGTACGGATCGCCCGCCACAAATCCTCACCCTGCCAATGCTGCCCGGTCTCGCTGTACAGCGCGCCATTGAGCCCATCCAGCGCATCCGACAACGGCACAAACCGCGCCGCCATATCTGCCAAAGTCTCCGGCTGCTGCCGCGCCCATGCGTCCAGTGCCTGCCGCGTCGCTTGCGGATCATTCGCCTGGCACGCCCGCTTGATGTCGTCCATCAAGGTGCGCGGGCTCGGCCCGGTTTGGGCGGCGCGATGCACCGCCGGTTGCCAGCGCGCACGCCACCACAGGCCGAAGCCGAGCAGGGTGGTGCAGGCGAGGATCAGGGTGCTGAGTTTCCACCACCACAACACATCGTTATCGACGGTGCCCGGTTGCAGGTTGCCGGTCGGGGTGTCGACCTGCAGGCTCGGGTTGTTCGCCACTTGCAGGGTGCGCGCCGGCAGGCTGGTGTGCTCCAGATGATCTTCGAAGGTGTTCCACCAGATTACGTCGACGGTCGGCAGTTCGATGCTGCCGCTACGGCTGGGCACCAGCGCTTCGCGTTCTTCACGGCTGCCGATCAGGCCGCGCTCGCCGCTCTGGTTGCTCAGCACCGGTTGATCCGGGTAACGGCGCAGGCCGTTGGCCTCTGTGGCGGGCAGGGCCGGTAGCTGCGAACTGGCCAGGCCTTCGGCCTTCAGCGTCAGGCTGCGGGTCAGGGAGTCGCCCACCTGAAGGTGATCCGGCTCGGGGTTCCAGCTTTCGCTCAGGCTCAGGCTGCGCGCGGGCAGCCACGGCGCATCGGCCGGGTAGGTCAGCGGTTTCGGTTTGACCGTCAGCGGAATCTCTGAGGAACTGACGCGCAGCAGCTTGCCGGGTTTCGGGCCTTGCGCGGTCGCGTCCTGAGCGGGCTGAGTGTCGACCAGTGTGGCGCTGAAGGTCTGCGGGGCGATGGTCAGCAAGCCGCTGTGCTGCGGGTAGATCGCATAGCGCATCTCGATCACGCCATGGCGCACGCCGTTGATGTCTTTCTCGTAAGTGCGCGTGTCGCCCAGTTGCTCGATGCGCGCGTCGGCGATTTGCAGCGGGGTGAGGCTGCTGTCGTCGTACAGCGACACCGAGTGGTAAATGCGCAGGGTCAGGATCGCCTGGGCCTGCACGTAAACGCTGGACTGGTCGAGGCTGGCCTCGATGAACACCGGGTCCAGGTTGTTCTGTTCTTCGCGGGTGTCGCTCTCGACCACTTGCACGGTAATCGGCTGGCTCTGCACCTCGCCCAGTTGCAGCGGCGGAATGACCACGCTGCCGTTCTCTTTCGGCAGCAGGGTGATGATCCAGCGGGTGGTGGCGCGGCTGTCGCCATTGAGGGTGTTCAACTGGTTGACCTGACGTGTGCCGCGCACCTCGAACAGCGGTTCCAGCGGGGTCAGGTCGGGTTTGCCGAACTGCGTGACATCACTGGTTTCAAGAGTGAGTTCGACCGTCTCGCCGGAGTTCAGGCGACTGCGATCCACGCTGGCCGTCAGCTCGGCCGCCTGGGCGGTGGCCGTGCAGAGCAGCAGGGGCAGCAAGAGAGCGGTGAAACGGGTCATCGAGTTTTTTCCTGATCCTGATGTTGTTGCTGTTCGTACCAGAATTTGCGTCGCAGCAGTTCGCCCGGGTCGTCGGGGATCTTGCCCAGCCATTGTTCCAGTGCCTGACGCTGCTCGCCTTCGAGGTTGTCCTCGCTCGGTCGCAGCGTTGGCACGGTGTCGGTTTCTTCCGCTTCATCGCTGCCTGGCACTTCGTTGGGGCCTGGCTGCGGCGGGGTGGTCGGCGGCGATTCGTTGGCCGACTCGCCGGGCTGCGCCTCGCTCGGGGTGTCACTTTTCACCGCGGGTGGCGGCGTGGTCGCTGGCGGTGGTTCATCGCCGGGCACATTCGGCTGAGCTGGTTGCGGTTGTGGCTCGGCTGGCGGCGGAGTGTTCTTCTGCTTGAGCAGGTTTTCCACCAGGGCCTTATTGGTCAGCGCCGGGCGCAAGTCCGGTTGCAGTTCCAGTGCTTGCTCATAGGCATCGATGGCGGCTTCCAGCTCACCACTTTTCGCCAGGGCGTTGCCACGATTGTAGTGGGCGCGGGCATCGCTGCCTTCGGCGAAACGCTGAGCGGCGCCACTGTAATCGCCGGCCTCGTACAACGCCAGCCCTTGCCACTGGTGATCTTCGAAGTGTTCGGCAGCCTCGGCCGGACGCTTCTGTTTGAGCAGGTGCAGGCCCTGTTGATCGGGGCGCAGCCACAGGTCTTCGAAGTCGAAAGCGTAGCTCGGCTGCGGCAGGCACAACAGCAATGGCAGGCAGAACAACCAGCCACGCCGTCCGGCGCAGGCGGCGAGCAGCAATAGCGGCAACAACAGCCAGTATCCCTGATCGGCCCAAGTGTCGAGGCGCACGGTCTGGCCATCGTCGCGCAAGCTGCGCGGGCCATCGAGCAGGCCGAGGGCGCGCAAATCGGATTCGTCCAGCCGCGCGCTGTGGTACTCGCCGCCGACACTGGCGAGGAATGCGCCAAGGCCCGGGCTGTCGAGTTGCGGCACGCGGATCGCGCCTTGTTCGTCCTTGAGGAAACTGCCGTCCTCCTGAGCGATTGGCGCGCCTTCAGCGGTGCCGATGCCGAGCATCAGCAGTTGCGCCGATTGCTGGCCGAGGGCGCGGCGGATGCCTTGGCGTTCTTCTTCGGTCAGCGAGGAGCCGATCAGCAGAATCCGTCCCTGACCGAGGGCGCCTTGCTTGAGCAAGGCCAATGCTTTGCTCACGCCGAGATCAGCGCGATGGCCGCTTTCCGGCATCAGCGAGGGCTTGAGGGCGTCGAGCAGATTGTGGCTGGTCGCCAGGTCATCCGACAGCGGCACCAGCGTGTGCGCGCTGCCGGCGTAGACGACAATCGCGGTCTGCGCATCGCTGCGTGCCTGCAACAGGTCGAACAGCTTGCGCCGGGCCTGTTCCAGTCGCGTTGGCGGCGAGTCGGTGGCGAGCATTTCCGGGGTCAGCTCCAGAACGACGACCAGCGGGTCGGCAGGTTTCTGGCTGGTCTGTTCGACGCGCTCCCAACTGGGCCCGAGCAGGGCGACGATGGTCAGCAGCCACGCCACGCCAAGGGCCACCCACGGCAGCTTGCTGGCGCGGCCATTGCCGCCGCTGAGCAGCGTCGCGTGGAACGCCGGCGGCAGAATCATTTGCCAGCGTCCGGCGCGTTTCTGCCGGTGCCAGAGTTGCCAGATCAGCCAGCCCAGCAGCGGCAGGAGCAGCAGCCACCAAGGGCGGAACCAGTGCGGCCAGAGCGCGATCATCGGCGCCTCCGCAGACGCAGGCGCTTGAGACGCTCGCGCCAGTCAGGCAGCGGACTTTGCAGATACAGCTCCTTGGTAAACAGGCGTTGCAGCGGGTTGTCCGGCCACAATTCGCGGGCGACCAGCAACAGGCTAAGCAGCAGGGCCAACGCCAGTGGCCACTGATACAAGGCTTGCGCCGGGCGTGCCTGGGTTGGTTGCTGGGTCACCGGTTCGAGTTGATCGAGGGTGTCCCGGATCGCTTGCAGCTCTTTGCCGTCGCGGGCGCGGAAGTACTGGCCGCCGGTAGCGTTGGCGATGGCCTTGAGGGCCGGCTCGTCGAGGTCCAGGCTCGGATTGACCCCGAGCAGGCCGGTGCTGCCACTGTCTTGCGGGTCGGCACCGATGCCGATCGGGTAGATTTTCACCCCTTCGCTGGCGGCCAGTTTCGCCGCCGTCAACGGATCGATTTCGCCGCCGTTGTTGGCGCCGTCGGTGACCAGAATCAATACCCGGCTTTGTGCCGGACGCATGCGCAGGCGCTTCAGCGCCAGACCGATCGCATCGCCGATGGCGGTGTTCTTGCCGGCGATGCCGATGCGCGCTTCATCGAGCCAGACGCGCACGGTGTGCCGGTCAAACGTCAGCGGTGCCTGCAGATAGGCCTGACTGCCGAACAGGATCAGACCGACGCGGTCGCCATCACGGCTTTCAAGGAAATCCCCGAGCAGATGCTGAACTAGCGACAAGCGACTGACGTCTTCGTCCTGCCACTGCATGTCGGGGAAATCCATCGAGCCGGACACGTCCACCGCCACCAGCAGATCGCGGCCGCTGGCGGCAATCGGCAACGGTTCGCCGAGCCATTGCGGACGCGCCGCGGCGCTCAGCAGCAACAGCCACAGCAGCAGGAACGGTGCTTGCTGGCGCCACGCCGGCAGGTTGGCGCGGGCCCGGCGCCGTGCCAGACCTTCGAGGTCGGAGAGGAAGCTCACGCGCAACGCCGGCTCGCCGCTGTCGGCCACCGGCAGCACCAGACGCATCAGCCACGGCAGCGGCAGCAGCACGAAGATCCACGGCCAGGCGAACTCAAACATGCTTGCGAATCCAAGTGTCGACGGCTTGGGTCAGGCCGGCGATGGCTTTGTCGTCGAGTTTGCATTCGGGTTTATAGGCGCCTTCGACCAGCACCATCCAGCGCGTCAGGCCGGCGGCCGGGCAGCGGTTGTCGAGAAACGCCAGCCATTTGCGGCCATTGAGCGTGTGGCTCTGGCTGTAGGGGTAGTGGTTGCGGCACAGGCGTTTGAGCAGACCGTTGAGTTGCTGCAGCCAGGCACCGGCGGGTGCGCCGTCGTAGGGTTTGGGCATCTGCGCCAGTTCGGCCAGTGCGGCGATGCGCACGGGGTCGAGCGGTTGTTCGGCGCGCACGATCGGGCGTTTCCTGGTCGGAATGAACCGGCGCAAACGCCACACGGCGAAGCCCAGCAGCGGCAGTAATAACAGCAGCAGCCACCAGCCCGGCGCTGGCGGCCAGAAGTCGATCGGCGGCGGCGAAATCAGCGGTTGCAGTTGTTCGAGGCCGTTCATCGACTGCTCCCCGGGCGCTGCGGATTGAGGAACTCGCGCATCTGCTCGACCATTTCGCTTTGCGTGCTCAACGGCATCAACAACACCCGCAGTTTTTGCGCGAGCAATTCCCAGCGGGCGATGCGTGCTTCGGCCTGAGCGCGATAGGTCTGGCGCAGCTCGAAATTCAGCGTGTCGAGTTCCAGCTGTGCGCCTCTTTCCGCGAATCTCAGCAGCCCGGCGGCAGGCAGGGCGTGATCCAGTGGATCGGACAGCGGCAACAGCAACAGATCGCAATGACGCGATAGCAGGCTCAGTTGCTGCTCGGCGCTGTCGGACAGCGCGCGCTCGTCGCAGATCACGATCACCAGGCTGCCCGGGCGCAACACCTCACGCGCCCGGCGCAGCGCCACGCCGAGGGCGTCGCGGTCCGGTTCGCGTTCGCTGTGCAGCGACTGATTGACCTTGACCAGGCGGTTGAGCAATTGCAGCAGACTCTGCTTGCTGCGGCGCGGTTTAATTTCGTAATGCTCGTTATCGCCGAACACCAGTCCGCCAACCCGATCATTGTGCCCCAGCGCCGCCCAGCCGATCAGCGCCGCCGCTTGCGCTGCAAGCACCGACTTGAACATCAGCCCGGAGCCGAAAAACAGCCGGGTGCTTTGCTCGACCATGATGAAAATCGGCCGCTCGCGTTCTTCATGGAACAGCTTGGTGTGCGGCTCCTGGGTGCGCGCGGTGACGCGCCAGTCGATGGTGCGCACGTCGTCGCCGGCCTGATAGACCCGCACCTGATCGAAGTCGACCCCGCGACCACGGAATTTCGAGTGATGCAGGCCGATCAGCGGGCTGCGCTGACTCGGCGTGGAAAACAGCTGCACTTCGCGCACACGGTGGCGCATCTCGATCAGATCGGTGAGGCTGATGCGGATGCCCGGTTCGGACGGCAGGGGGGCGTTCATGGGGGTCAAGCGACGGCTACGACGTCGAGAATCCGCTGCACCACCCGATCCTGGTCGATGCCGGCGGCTTCGGCTTCAAACGACAGAATGATGCGGTGCCGCAACACGTCGAACAGCACCGCCTGAATGTCTTCCGGGCTGACGAAGTCGCGACCGGCTAGCCAGGCGTGGGCCCGGGCGCAACGGTCGAGGGCGATTGAGCCGCGCGGGCTGGCGCCATAGGCGATCCACTCGGCCATTTCCGGGTCGAACTTGGCCGGGGTGCGCGTGGCCATGACCAGTTGCACCAGGTATTCCTCCACGGCGTCGGCCATGTACAGACCGAGGATTTCCTTGCGCGCGGCGAAAATAGCCTGCTGGCTGACCCGGCGCTCAGGCTTGGTTTCGCCGTTCAGCGCTTCGCCACGGGCCTGCTGGAGGATCCGGCGTTCGACGGCAGCATCCGGGAAACCGATTTTCACGTGCATCAGGAAGCGGTCGAGCTGGGCTTCGGGCAACGGGTAGGTACCCTCCTGCTCGATCGGGTTCTGCGTGGCCATCACCAGAAACAGTGGCGACAGCTCGTAAGTGCTGCGCCCGACGCTGACCTGCCGTTCAGCCATGGCTTCGAGCAGCGCCGATTGCACCTTGGCCGGGGCCCGGTTGATTTCGTCCGCCAGCACCAGGTTGTGGAAGATCGGTCCTTGCTGGAACACGAAACTGCCGGTTTCCGGGCGATAGATCTCGGTGCCGGTGATGTCGGCCGGCAGCAGGTCGGGGGTGAACTGGATGCGATGGAACTGGGCTTCGATGCCCTCGGCGAGTTCTTTGATCGCTTTGGTCTTGGCCAGACCCGGAGCGCCCTCGACCAGCATGTGGCCGTCGGCGAGCAGGGCGATGAGCAAACGCTCGATGAGTTTTTCCTGGCCGAGAATCTGCGTTGAAAGAAAGGTTCGCAGCGCCAGCAGCGCTTCACGATGTTCCATCGGTGACTGTTCCTGGAAAGGGTGGCCGCAGGCGTTCGGATAACGCCGGGGCTGGGGGCGTTACTTTAATCCATCGAGGGGGGTGGCGACTAACGGCATTTTGCGCAAAGTGCGGGAAATGACCGGGGGATTTGTTGGAATTTTGTAGCCGGGAAGTGATTGGTTGACTGTTCCGGCCCTATCGCGAGCAGGCTCACTCCTACATAGGGGCGTCGTACACCGTACTGTAGGAGTGAGCCTGCTCGCGATGAGGCCCTTCAAGACGCCATCAAATCTGGCTAATGAAAGTGCCAGTCCCATCCAGAATATTCTTCAGGGTTTCTTCAACTTCAGCCAGATCAACCATGTCCGGATTGAAGGTAATTTCCAGCACATCATCGCCATTCAGCGCATCGGCATCCGCCGCCGCGATTTCAATCTTCAGCAGAGTCTTGGACAGGGTGACTTTCACGCCGTCCAGCGTCGAAGGCTCGCCATCCAGGGTGATCTCCAGCTCATCTTCGTCCGGATAGCGGCTCATCAGAAACATGTCGCCCTTGTCGCTATGGCAGCAGAGCATGGCCATGTTGTCTTCTTCGTCGTCGCACGGGTTGACGATCAGTAGGGCGGTGGTCATTTGCATGGGGGAATTCCTGCCACGGTGGGCGTGTTGGTCGCAATTGGGCGCGATTTTGCCAGCCCTCGGGAATTTCTGCATGTCAGAGTGTCAGAGGATGTGTCGTGAGCGCGACACAGGTCAATGGTCACTTCTGGCACAGATGTACCGTAAATACGGGCATTCAAGCCGCCGTTTTCCGCCATGAATGCTAGTGTTTACTGTTGCCAAAGCCTTGATTTACGTGCCAATGACCGAATATGTCGCAGCACCGCAAGCAGACACATTGTCGCACCCATTAAGCTGCGCAACGGATGAGCACCCGTAAAGGCATTGTCGGCGGCCTCGACAGTCGTTTTTGCAGATGCCCATTCAATGGAAGGTGAATGTGACCTGAGTGTCTCGTCCAGCTTCACCCACCTGTCCCCCTGTTTCCTCTGCCCGAGAATCAGGAACAGGGCGACACAAGCCCCGCAAGGGGTGTTGCACGCGACGCTTTCCATCAATAACAAGCTTAAGCGGAGTACCACAGATGGCGTTCTTCACCGCAGCCAGCAAAGCCGACTTCCAGCACCAACTGCAAGCGGCACTGGCGCAGCACATCAGTGAACAGGCACTGCCACAAGTGGCGCTGTTCGCTGAACAATTCTTCGGCATCATTTCCCTGGACGAGCTGACCCAACGTCGCCTCTCCGACCTCGCTGGCTGTACTCTTTCCGCGTGGCGCCTGCTTGAGCGCTTCGATCACGCGCAACCGCAAGTGCGCGTCTACAACCCTGATTACGAGCGTCATGGCTGGCAGTCGACCCACACCGCGGTCGAAGTCCTGCACCATGACCTGCCATTTCTGGTCGACTCGGTCCGCACCGAGCTGAACCGCCGCGGCTACAGCATCCACACCCTGCAGACCACCGTGCTCAGCGTACGCCGTGGCAGCAAGGGCGAGCTGCTGGAAATCCTGCCCAAGGGCAGCACCGGCGAAGGCGTGCTGCACGAGTCGCTGATGTACCTGGAAATCGACCGCTGCGCCAACGCGGCCGAACTGAATGTGCTGAGCAAAGAGCTAGAGCAGGTGCTCGGTGAAGTGCGCGTCGCGGTCGCTGATTTCGAGCCGATGAAGGCCAAGGTGCAGGAGATCCTCACCAAGCTCGATCACAGCGCATTCGCCGTCGATGCCGACGAAAAGACCGAAATCAAAAGCTTCCTGGAATGGCTGGTGGGCAACCACTTCACCTTCCTCGGCTACGAAGAGTTCACCGTTGTCGATCAGGCCGATGGCGGTCATATCGAATACGACCAGAATTCCTTCCTCGGTCTGACCAAACTGCTGCGCACCGGTCTGACCAACGAAGACCGTCACATCGAAGACTACGCGGTGAACTACCTGCGCGAACCGACCCTGCTGTCGTTCGCCAAGGCTGCGCACCCGAGCCGTGTACATCGTCCGGCCTACCCGGATTACGTGTCGATCCGTGAAATCGACGCCGACGGCAACGTCATCAAGGAACACCGCTTCATGGGCCTGTACACCTCCTCGGTGTATGGCGAGAGCGTGCGAGTCATCCCGTTCATCCGCCGCAAGGTCGAAGAAATCGAACGCCGTTCCGGCTTCCAGTCCAAGGCTCACCTGGGCAAGGAACTGGCGCAGGTGCTCGAAGTACTGCCGCGTGACGACCTGTTCCAGACCCCGGTCGACGAACTGTTCAGCACCGTGATGTCGATCGTGCAGATCCAGGAACGCAACAAGATCCGCGTGTTCCTGCGCAAAGACCCGTACGGTCGTTTCTGCTACTGCCTGGCCTACGTGCCGCGCGACATCTATTCCACCGAAGTGCGGCAGAAGATCCAGCAGGTGCTGATGGAGCGCCTGAAGGCCACCGACTGCGAGTTCTGGACCTTCTTCTCCGAATCCGTGCTGGCTCGCGTACAACTGATCCTGCGTGTCGATCCGAAGAACCGCATCGACATCGACCCGCTGCTGCTGGAAAAAGAAGTGGTACAGGCCTGCCGCAGCTGGCAGGACGACTACGCGGCACTGACCGTCGAAAGCTTCGGCGAAGCCCACGGCACCAACGTGCTGGCGGATTTCCCGAAAGGCTTCCCGGCAGGTTACCGCGAGCGTTTCGCGGCGCATTCGGCCGTGGTCGACATGCAGCACCTGCTGAGCCTGAACGAAAAAAATCCGCTGGTGATGAGCTTCTATCAGCCGCTGGGCCAGGTGTCCGGTCAGCGCGAGCTGCATTGCAAGCTGTACCACGCCGACACCCCGCTGGCGCTGTCCGACGTCTTGCCGATTCTGGAAAACCTCGGCCTGCGCGTGCTGGGTGAGTTCCCGTACCGTTTGCGTCACACCAATGGCCGCGAGTTCTGGATTCATGACTTCGCGTTCACTGCGGCGGAAGGTCTGGAGCTGGATATCCAGCAACTCAACGACACCCTGCAGGACGCGTTCGTCCACATCGTCCGTGGCGATGCCGAGAACGATGCGTTCAACCGTCTGGTGCTGACCGCCGGTCTGCCATGGCGCGACGTGGCGCTGCTGCGTGCCTACGCCCGTTACCTGAAGCAGATTCGTCTGGGCTTCGACCTGGGTTACATCGCCAGCACCCTGAACAACCACACCGACATCGCTCGCGAGCTGACCCGGTTGTTCAAGACCCGTTTCTACCTGGCGCGCAAGCTGGGCAGCGATGATCTGGAAGACAAGCAGCAGCGTCTGGAACAGGCGATTCTGACCGCACTGGACGATGTTCAGGTGCTCAACGAAGACCGCATCCTGCGTCGCTACCTGGACCTGATCAAAGCCACCCTGCGCACCAACTTCTATCAGACTGATGCCAACGGCCAGAACAAGTCGTACTTCAGCTTCAAGTTCAACCCGCACGCGATTCCAGAGCTGCCGAAGCCAGTACCGAAGTTCGAAATCTTCGTTTACTCGCCACGCGTCGAAGGCGTGCACCTGCGCTTCGGCAACGTTGCTCGTGGTGGTCTGCGCTGGTCCGACCGTGAAGAAGACTTCCGTACCGAAGTCCTCGGCCTGGTGAAAGCCCAGCAAGTGAAGAACTCGGTCATCGTGCCGGTGGGTGCGAAGGGCGGCTTCCTGCCGCGTCGTCTGCCACTGGGCGGCAGCCGTGACGAGATCGCGGCCGAGGGTATCGCCTGCTACCGCATCTTCATCTCCGGTCTGCTGGACATCACCGACAACCTGAAAGACGGCGCGCTGGTGCCGCCGGCCAACGTCGTGCGTCATGACGACGATGACCCGTACCTCGTTGTGGCTGCGGACAAGGGCACTGCAACCTTCTCCGACATCGCCAACGGCATCGCCATCGACTACGGCTTCTGGCTGGGTGACGCGTTCGCTTCCGGTGGTTCCGCCGGTTACGACCACAAGAAAATGGGTATCACCGCCAAAGGCGCGTGGGTTGGCGTACAGCGCCACTTCCGCGAGCGCGGCATCAATGTTCAGGAAGACAGCATCACCGTGGTCGGCGTCGGTGACATGGCCGGTGACGTATTCGGTAACGGCCTGTTGATGTCCGACAAGCTGCAACTGGTTGCCGCGTTCAACCACATGCACATCTTCATCGATCCGAACCCGAACCCGGCGACCAGCTTCGTCGAGCGTCAGCGCATGTTCGACCTGCCGCGTTCGGCCTGGACCGACTACGACACCAGCATCATGTCCGAAGGCGGCGGCATCTTCTCGCGCAGCGCGAAGAGCATCGCCATCTCGCCGCAGATGAAAGAACGCTTCGACATCAAGGCCGACAAGCTGACCCCGACCGAACTGCTGAACGCCTTGCTCAAGGCGCCGGTGGATCTGCTGTGGAACGGCGGTATCGGTACTTACGTCAAGGCCAGCAGCGAAAGCCATGCCGACGTGGGCGACAAGGCCAACGACGCACTGCGCGTGAACGGCAACGAGCTGCGCTGCAAAGTCGTGGGCGAGGGCGGTAACCTCGGCATGACCCAACTGGGTCGTGTGGAATTCGGTCTGAATGGCGGCGGCTCCAACACCGACTTCATCGACAACGCCGGTGGCGTGGACTGCTCCGACCACGAAGTGAACATCAAGATCCTGCTGAACGAAGTGGTTCAGGCCGGCGACATGACCGACAAGCAACGCAACCAGTTGCTGGCGAGCATGACCGACGAAGTCGGTGGTCTGGTGCTGGGCAACAACTACAAGCAGACCCAGGCTCTGTCCCTGGCGGCGCGTCGTGCCTACGAGCGCATTGCCGAGTACAAGCGTCTGATGAGCGATCTGGAAGGCCGTGGCAAGCTGGACCGTGCCATCGAGTTCCTGCCGACCGAAGAGCAGATCAACGAGCGCGTTGCGGCAGGCCATGGCCTGACCCGTCCCGAGCTGTCGGTGCTGATCTCGTACAGCAAGATCGACCTCAAGGAACAGCTGCTGAACTCGCTGGTGCCGGACGACGACTACCTGACCCGCGACATGGAAACGGCGTTCCCGCCGACCCTGGTCAGCAAGTTCTCCGAAGCCATGCGTCGTCACCGTCTGAAGCGCGAGATCGTCAGCACCCAGATTGCCAACGATCTGGTCAACCACATGGGCATCACCTTCGTTCAGCGACTCAAAGAGTCGACCGGCATGAGCCCGGCGAACGTGGCTGGCGCTTACGTGATCGTGCGTGACATCTTCCACCTCCCGCACTGGTTCCGTCAGATCGAAGCGCTGGACTACCAAGTAAGCGCTGACGTGCAACTGGAGCTGATGGACGAGCTGATGCGTCTGGGCCGTCGCGCTACGCGCTGGTTCCTGCGTGCCCGTCGCAACGAGCAGAACGCTGCCCGTGATGTGGCGCACTTCGGTCCGCACCTGAAGGAGCTGGGTCTGAAGCTCGACGAACTGCTGAGCGGCGAAATCCGTGAAAACTGGCAGGCGCGTTATCAGGCTTACGTCGCGGCCGGTGTGCCGGAGTTGCTGGCGCGTATGGTCGCGGGTACCTCGCACCTGTACACCCTGCTGCCGATCATCGAAGCGTCCGACGTCACTGGCCAGGATCCGGCCGAAGTGGCCAAGGCCTACTTCGCCGTGGGCAGTGCGCTGGACATCACCTGGTACCTGCAACAGATCAGCGCGCTGCCGGTTGAAAACAACTGGCAGGCCCTGGCCCGTGAAGCGTTCCGTGACGATGTGGACTGGCAGCAACGTGCGATCACCATCTCTGTCCTGCAACAGGGCGACGGCACTCAGGACGTGGAAGCACGCCTGGCGCTGTGGATGGCACAGCACGAAAGCATGATCGAGCGCTGGCGCGCCATGCTGGTGGAAATCCGTGCTGCGAGCGGCACTGACTACGCCATGTATGCCGTGGCCAACCGTGAGCTGCTTGACCTCGCGTTGAGCGGTCAGGCGGTGGTGCCTGCGGCTGCTGCGAATGCCGAGCTTGAACTGGCCTGAGTAGTGGTTGAATGAAAAAGCCCCTGCATTGTGAGATGCAGGGGTTTTTTTATGTCTGTTGGTTTTGTGGTGGTCGGGCTGGCCCCTTCGCGAGCAGGCTCACTCCTACAAGGGAAACGCATTCCAACTGTAGGAGTGAGCCTGCTCGCGATGGCGCCCTTTATATCAATACAACTTATGTGCTTGTTTACTATCGAGCATCGACACTTTATCTGTCGGTCTGGTCAACAAATTACTCAGCGACTGATCAAACTTCTGCAGCGCCCGAACTTGCACATCCTGCTGTTGATTAATATCAGCGACGATCTCTTCCGAACGTTTGAAGTCCGCCCAAACCGGTGTCAGTTCTTTGGCCTCCGAACCTTTCGCCGTGCCGATGTAATTCAACTTCGCATCATAAAAATCCGCACTGACATCGGCCTTAATGTCGGAGCTGCGCGAAGTGATCAACTGGCTGTGGGTATCGACGATCGCCACCACATCGGGATGCGCCGCGCGCAGGCTCTGCATGTCCGGGTACACCGTGACCGAGCCGAACTGCCGTTGCAGCGAGGCCTTGACCCAGTCCACCGCCATGTCCGGTTTCGAGGTGTTGACGTAGGCGTCGTGGATCGGCTGCACCAGCAGGCTCTGGCCGAAACCGGTGCCGGCGTTGGCCTGATAGTCACGCAGGTATTCGCGGTTGGTCTGGGTGCTCGGGCTGTAGACCACGCCCAGTGACACGCCGGGACCGCTTTGCACCTGGGCGGCGCTGCTGCGGCCAACCGGTTGGGTGAACAGGGTATCGAGGGACGACACCGCTTTCGGCGCGGTGGGTACTGAACAGGCGGACAAGGCTAAAACCGATATCGCCAGGGTACTGGCAAAAGCAAGTTTCATGATGAGTCTCCCGTGAAGCAACTTCAGTCGGAAAGTCAGCGTTGTCGCGGCTGTGGGTGACGGGCGCACGACAGTTGATTCAGACTAAACCCGCCAACCTGTAAATAAGCTGACAATTTTTCGAGTTGTGGCGATGCATTAGTTTTATTGGCTTTAAGGCGAATCGGTTAATTGCCTCGGGAAATAAAAAGGCGCAAAACAGTGTTTTGCGCCTTTTTATTTATGGCTGTGCCAACAACCATCAGTTTTTCAAGGGGATCAGTACTTGCTCGTCCGGGGCCAACACCATGAACACCAGCAACTTCGCCGGTTTGCTGTTGCTGGCGTTTTTTGACACCAGATGTTCGGAGCCGGCCGGTTCGTACCAGAACTGGCCTTTCTTGTAGGTGATCGGCTGTTCGCCCTTGACCTGGGAAATCACTTCGCCTTCGAGCACGTAGGCCATGGCGGTGCCGTCGCGTTTGTGGGCGATCGAGGACTGGCCGGGTTTGTAGTCGACTTCGATCATCATGGCTTTCTTGCCGGGGGCGTTCTTCAGCATCTGGTCTTGCAGGACGGTGACTTTCTCGGATGGGTCGTGAGCCAGGGCGGCGGCAGACACGGACAGGGCGAGAGCGGCGGTGAAGAGGTGCAGGGCTTTCATGTTCGATCACCAGTTGGGGAGGGGTGGTGACCACAGTAGTCTGCGGGGAGGGGTATTCAAACGGCCAATATTCGGGAAGATCGGGTGACCAATCAGTCGTTCGGCGGTGCAGCTGAATACGTCTTCGCGAGCAAGCTCGCTCCCACAGTTGATCGCATTCCAAATGTGGGAGCGAGCTTGCTCGCGAAGGCGTCCGGTCAGACGATGGGGA
>NZ_JASCPO010000084.1:0-23802 GCF_029960145.1 Pseudomonas sp. PS01299
GCGCTGGTTCAGTCGATGTTGATGGCGACTGTGACACCGCATTCGCGAGCAAGCCCGCTCCCACTAGGGCGATATCATCAAATCTGTAATAAATTGCATCATTTGGTTACATTGATAGCCTTCACGAATCAATCTTTTCGAGTCCGCCATGGCCATCAACTTCGACCTCAACGACCTGCAAGCCTTTCGCGCCGTGGTCGAGCAGGGCAGTTTCCGCAAGGCCGCCGACACCGTGCGCCTGTCACAACCGGCCCTGAGCCGACGCATCGAGAAGCTTGAAGACGCCCTCGGCGTAAAGCTGTTCGAGCGGACCACGCGCAAAGTCAGCCTGACCCAGGCCGGGCGTGGCTTCATGCCCAGCGTCGAGCGTTTGCTGGATGATCTGGACGTGGCGCTGCTGGGCATCAGTGAAGTCGCATCGACCCGACTCGGTCATGTCACCGTGGCTTGCGTACCCTCGGCGGCGTACTACTTCATGCCGCGGGTGGTCGCTCGCTATCACCAGCAGTTTCCGCGGATCAAGGTCAAAGTCCTCGACTCCAGCGCCCACGACGTGTTGAGCGCAGTGGTCAACGGCGAGGCGGATTTCGGGTTGAGTTTTCTGGGCACGCAGGATGCCAAAGTCGATTTCGAACCGCTTGTGCAGGAGTGCTATGTCGTCGCTTGCCGGCGCGATCACCCTTTGGCCGGACGCAGCAGCGTGACCTGGGACGAGTTCTATCAGCAGGATTACATCTCGCTGGACAAGACGTCCGGCAACCGTTTTCTGCTCGATCAGGCCTTGAGCAGCGTGGTGCCGCAGCGCCCGAGCATCTGCGAGACGCGGCATGTGACGACCATGATTGGTCTGGTGGAGGCGGGGCTTGGCGTGGCGGCGGTGCCGTTGATGGCGATGCCCGGGCCGGATCATCCGATCCTGACGCGGGTGCCGCTGACCGATCCGCAAGTGATGCGCAGTGTCGGCATCCTCAAGCGCCGGGGTCGCACGTTGACCCCGGCGGCATTGGAACTGGAGCGGCTGGTAGTGGAAATGAAAGTCCAGCCGCCAACGCTTAGCGCTTGACCGAATCCAGCCCGGTGGCTTGCACGTCAGCCTGGGCGGCAGGCGCGGCAAGATAGTCGAGCAGGGCCTTGGCCTCTTTTGGATGCTGCGCGCCGACCGGGATGCCGGCGGCGAAGCGCGTCACCGACTGCACCGACTCCGGAATCTTCCCGACAAACGTCACCCCCGGCACCGGCAGCAATTCGCTGACCTGCTGGAAGCCCAGTTGGTAATCGCCGGTGGCAACCACCGAGCCGACCGGGACTTTCGGGACCATTTTCGCTTTCGGTTTCAGCTGATCTTCAACGCCGAGTTTGTTGAACAACTCCTTCTCGATGTACACGCCGCTGGCGCTGTCGGAGTAGGCCACCGATTTTGCGTCGAGCAGGGTTTTCTTCAGGCTTTCGACGCTGCTGATATCCGGCTTCGGCGCGCCTTCACGCACCACCAGACCGATCCGTGAATCCGCCAGTTCGACCCGCGAGGCCGGGTCGACCTTGCCCTGTTTGATCAGGTCATCGAGGGCGTAGCCGACCATGATCACCACGTCGGCGTGCTCACCGCGAGCGAGGCGATTAGGGATGGCTTCCGGCGCCTTGCCCATCGACGGACCGAGTTGGGTGTCGAGGGTGTTGCCGGTGGCGGCCGCGAATTTCGGGCCGAGGATTTTGTAGGCGGCGGTGAAGCCGCCCGACGTCATCACGTTCAGCTGTTCAGCATGGGCCAGGGCGCTGAAAGCGAAGAGGGCGATGGCGCTGAGATTGATCAGTTTTTTCAAGGTGATTGCTCCTTATGCGGCAACCGGTTGCAAACGGCCGCCTGCGCGGCGATAGAGGTACAACGTGGCGCACAACGCGCACAGTGCGCCGACGCTCATCCAGTAACCCGGCGCCGCTTTGTCGCCGGTGTACTGGATCAGGAAGGTCGACATCGCCGGGGTGAAGCCGCCAAAAATCGCGGTCGCCAGGCTGTAGGCGAGGGAGAAACCGGCTACTCGCACTTCCACCGGCATGATCTCGGTCAGCGCCGGAATCATCGCGCCGTTGTACATGCCGTAGATGAACGACAGCCACAGCAGCGACAGCAACATATGGCTGAAGCTCGGCGCCTGCACCAGGTACGACAGCGCCGGATAGGTGGTGGCCAATGCCAGCAGCGCCATGGCGATCAGCACCGGACGCCGGCCGATACGGTCGGACAACATGCCGCCAATCGGCAGCCAGAAGAAGTTCGACACGCCGACCAGCAAGGTCACCAGCAACGCATCGGAAGTGCTCAGGTGCAGCACGGTTTTACCGAAGGTCGGCGCGTACACGGTGATCAGGTAGAACGCGGTGGTAGTCAGCGCGACCATCAACATGCCGCCCAGCACCACGCCCCAGTTCTGACCAAGCGTGCGAAACACTTCCTTCATGCTCGGGCGGTGTTTGCGTGCGGCAAACTCTTCGGTTTCTGCCAGGTTACGCCGCAGGAAAAAGATGAAGGGCACGATCATGCAACCGACGAAAAACGGAATGCGCCAGCCCCAATCGGCAATCACGTCTGGCGCCATCCACGCGTTCAACGCATAGCCCAAGGCTGCCGCGACGATGATCGCCACTTGCTGACTGGCCGACTGCCAGGCAGTGAAAAAGCCCTTGCGGCCAGGGGTGGCGATTTCCGACAAGTACACCGAAACACCGCCCAGTTCCGCACCGGCGGAGAAGCCTTGCAATAGCCGTCCGACCAGCACCAGCGCTGGCGCAAACAGACCGATGGTCTCGTATCCGGGCACCAGCACAATCAGGATCGTGCCGCTGGCCATGATCGACAGGGTGACGATCAACCCTTTGCGCCGACCGACGTCATCGATGTACGCACCCAGCACGATCGCCCCCAGCGGACGCATCAGAAAGCCTGCGCCGAATACGGCAAAGGTCATCATCAGGGAAGCGAACTCACTGCTCGCGGGGAAGAACACCGCCGCGATCTGCGTGGCGTAGAAGCCGAACAGAAAGAAGTCGAACTGTTCGAGGAAGTTGCCCGAGGTGACCCGGAAAATGGCGCCGGCCCGCGAGCCGCCGTGTGGGATTGAGGCTGTCATAGAAAAATCTCCACCGCTTTTATGACGTGCGCGGCGTGGAAGCGGCGCACGGTTGTTATTGCGGCGGATGGTCGCGCAGCTGTAACAGGATGTTAATTGCATTGTTGGCATGGATTGATGTGCAAAGCGGATCAATCCTGAAAACACCATCTAATCTGTGGGAGCGGGCTTGCTCGCGAAAGCGGTGGTTCAGGCGGAAAAGTGTTGAATGTGCCGGCCTCTTCGCGAGCAAGCTCGCTCCCACAGTTTTGCGGGGCGATCACACATCCTGTTTCATCAGCGGACCCTGTGGGAGCTGAATTGCCAGCGATGACGATCTGCCTGCCAACGACAATTCCCCAGCCAGCTCAGGCAAAAAAACAAGGAATGATTCCAGTCCTCCGCAGTCGGAGTTCAGGTATCACACATCTGAAGGAGGTTCACCGATGAACAGCAAAACCCTAATCGCCAGCCTGGCCCTGGTCGCCGGCATTGCCGGGATCAGCCCACTTGTTCAAGCGGCGCAAACCTCAAGCGAACCCACGGTCCAGTCGCCGACCAGCGACCGCGAATTGAAGGTCAACGACCGGGCTCCAGACATTTATCAGCGCAGCGACAAAGCGTTGAAAAACTGGAAACAGAAAGGCTTGAAAGCCCCGGTCGATCAGGCGCAGTGGGTGCAGATCAATGACAAGTACGTGATGGTCATGATCACCAACGGCACCATTGTCGAGATGCAGCCTGTCGAGCGTTAAGCGCTTCGGCAACAATTGGCCATGGACGGTCGATTGCATTCGGGCGCCATTCGGGTAAAACGCGAAGGGCGTTTCGAGTGACCGGATGTCAGGAGCAATCGTTGGAAAAGAAACCGCTTTATCGCAAAGAAAATACCACTGCTCACAACGTCTGGCGCAACAATCAGGGCAGTCACTATCGATATGAGCGTAATACCAAAGCCGAGAGGCGTAGCGAGGCGACGCGGGGTTCGATGCATGGGATCAAGCATCACGGCTATGATTACACGCCATTATTTCGCTTTCTGTTATCTCGTGTCGGAGGTAACTGGGATGAGATTTACAGCGAAGCGGTTGCGCGCCTTGATCGCCCGGAGCCAGTGTTCTGGATGGTGTCCATCCATGAAGATGATCGCGAGGACATTGTGCGACTGGGTGAGTCGAGCTACTTCAATGGCCTGTACGTCGATGAAAAAAAGCGCCTGCAAATCGTCAATCCGGATTTGAAGGCCGAAGAGATGAAGCCTCATTGCCAATGTTGCACCCATACTTTCAATGGCGTTGTGTTTGGCTTGCCTCCTGACAGAGTGTTTCCACTCGATAAACCTCCAATCATTGGTTAATGAGTTGCGACCAGCCGACATTTCTGGGAAAACGGCGGCCTGCTGAGAAATAGAGTGAATGTCATGACTGATGAACTGCAGGTAATCAATCTTCAGGTGGGCGAGGGCAAGGCTGCCGTCAAAGGCGCGCTGATTACCACCCATTACACAGGCTGGCTGGAAGACGGCAGCGAGTTCGATTCTTCTCACAGCCGTGGCAAACCTTTCCAGTGCGTGATTGGCACGGGCCGGGTGATCAAGGGCTGGGATCAAGGGCTGATGGGCATGCAAGTGGGCGGTAAGCGAAAGCTGCTGGTGCCGGCGCATTTGGGCTATGGCGAGCGGACGATGGGCAAGATTCCGCCGCATTCGAATCTGGTGTTCGAGATTGAATTGCTGGAGGTTTTGACGCGGGAGGATTGAAGGTGGCGATTGTCGAAGCTGTTCGGATGAGGGCCGGGGACCCTCATCCCAATGTCATTAGCTTGAGCGTTCGTTCGGCGGGTCAGGTGAATGTGTCGATATCGTCAAGCGTGTCCTCAATGATGCCCTTCAGAGCAGGGAACTTCCTCTGAACGGTTTCGAGCGCGGGCAGGACGGTTTCAGTATTCATTTCGCCATGACGGCGAGCGATATGGCCAAGAGCGGTGACCGCAGACGCCACAATCGCTTCAGTTTTGTTGGTGAGATATTTCAGGCAGGTGTCTTGAGCCCAGGCTCTGTCGGTATCATTCAGACCGATAGACAACAGAGCGGAAACGACATTTTCATCTAGGTCGCTGGCGAGACGTCTTATGGCTTCATCATGGCTGAGCGATGGGTCTTGATAAATGAGGCTCATTTTTTTGCTCCGAGGATATTGCCTTTGTTGTCTACTTTTTTGGCTTTGATCAGTGCATTTTTCATATCTTGATGAAGTTTATCCCATGCCCGTACGTGGCCGTGGTAGACATCTCCGCCCGTGCGGTCAAATACAACTAGCTCATTTGTGTCCGGATCGACACCAATGCGGCGTGGCGATGTGGGTTTTACCTGAACAGAGTTTTCCAGCGTTTCCTGGCCATTAGTGGGCCCCTTACTTTTGACGGGTGTATCTTTTTTTCCGTGGTAACTGGCCGCGTCGAATTCAAGCGCCAGGACAATATAGAGCGGTTTGATGCCTGAATTGGCTGGGAACACCAGAATGAAGTCCTGATATTCCGGTGGATAAACCGGATTAACGATGATTTTGTCCGCCTGTTCTGTCGGCGGATAAATCCATATCTGTGGCGCTTGCGGCGCGCTTTCCAGTGGCGGGATCCCCGTGGTACTGGAAGGGTCAACAACGGGAGTCCAGATCAGTGCTGCCCCATTACCGAAGTCCGCAACTTGTTGGGTTCCTTGCTCGACGAACTTTACGACAGGAATCATCTCCCAATCACTGCGCGTTTGGGTATTGTATCCGTACCCTTTCAGAGTGCCGTCTGGCTGTTGTGCTACGTGTAGTCGTACACGAGTTCGGCCTTTGTCGAGTGATTTGAGTTGTTCTTCTGTGTACAGAGAACTGTCGCCCAAACTCGATGGCCAAAGCAGTGCGACTATTCCGAGTAGTACTCCAGCGCCAACACCTCCCGTCGCCACGGCTGCACCGCTCACTGCGCTACCACTTGTGCTTGCTACGGCAGTCAGACCAAGAGCAAGAGTTCCTGCTGAGTTGGGCAAGTGGCTGCCGTAGATTTTTTTCAGCGGTATGTTTCCGACGGCATCTCGTTCGCGGCCGCCTAGCAGGGAAAACTCTCCAAAGTCGGCCAGCCTCTCTACCGGTATAAACCCGGCGGTGCTTGTGTGATTAATGACACCATCCGGAAGTTTGCAGCTTTTGGTAAACACACAGCCTTTAACATCGCGCTGATACTTTAGCGGTTGTTCGATCAATCGATTCTCATACGCCTGCTGCCTAGCCAGCATATCGTCATAAGCAGTCTGTCTTGCCTCCCTCTCCGCCAGTTCGCTGGTTGTCATGTAGCGGCTGGTAATGTGGTGACCGTCACCGGCCGGTGGGTTTTGAACCCGGGGTATATCCTTTTTACTGGCCATCAGCGTCCTTGTTAAATCGCTTCTGAAAACGATGCGGACGCTATATCAAGGGGCTTTTGATGGCTGTAGGACGGGTCTGAAACTTTAGCGATTGTTACAAGTGTAAAAAAATCAGGCTAGGGACATCTCTAGGTTGGCTAATTCACCCAGAGTGAAATTATCGATCTTGCCGTTAATTAAATTGTTGAGGCGTGGCTGAGTAATTCCCAAGCGCATGGCGGTATCCTTTTGGGGAAGCTCCCAGGCTCGGATCGTCTCGCAAAGTGTGCGCATTAGTTTGGCCCGCAGGCGCATGTTGGCGGCGTCCTGCGGCGTGTCTTCCAGTGCGTCCCAGACGCTTGTAAAGCGCCTGGAGTCGGGTGGGTGATGTTTCATGATTAGGTTCTCTTCCTTGGCTTTGTTATTAGAAATTCGTTAGCAGAAAGGGCGTCTTCGCGAGCAGGCTCACTCCGACAGATGATTGCTGGCTCTTGGAACTCGAGTACACCGCCGATCCAATGCGGGAGCGCGCCTGTTCGTGAAGAACGATGACGCGGTTAATCAGGCAACCATAGCGATCTCGCCCATCGTTTCTGCCACCGTCCGTTCCAATGCAGGAAAGCGGCGTTTCACCCGCTGTAGCGCTGGCAGCACAGCCTCCATTTCAAGCCCATCAAGTTTCCCTAGAGCGTTCACGGCCGAGGCCACAATTGTTTCTCGCTCGCTTTCAAACAACACCAGGCATGCGTTCTGCGCCCAGCGGCGATCCCGTTCGTTGAGGCCCATGGCGACTAATGCGGCGACGACGTGGGCATCTGTTTTATTGGCCATGTGAAATTCTCCTTTGCGTCGTTTTTCTTGTGGCGAGGGAGCTTGCTCCCGCTGGGTTGCGAAGCGACCCCAAGCCCCATCGATCCGGTTCGGATCCGGATTTTCGACTGCTGTGCAGTCGAGCGGGAGCAAGCTCCCTCGCCACGGGGACGCTTTTTCAATTGCTGATCGGGGGCTCGAGGTTGTCGAGGGCGCGGTTGACGGCGAGTTCGCCTAGCATCACCACTTGCTGGATGCCGAGCAGGGTGTTGCGGTAGGGCGTGTCGAGCAGGCTGGCGAAGTCGCTGAGCATGATGCTGGCCGAGGCCATGGATTCGCAGGCGTGGGTCAGCAGTTCTTCGTTGTCCATGTTCGGGGCGACGACAAACATGTGGCTGGGTTTGCGCTCGGGCGGGGCTTGCGGTTTCAGGTAGTGATCGAGGGCGCGTTCGGCGGCTTCGTGGAGTCTTCTGGAATTGGGGTCGGAGTAGGGGGATGTTGATTCCGGGTCAGGTATTGCGTCCGCTTCAGGCGGATTTGGCGTCACTTTAAACATTTGCTGGGTAACCTCAATGAGGCTGACACGCACTTGCGACTAAACAATAGGTGGCAGCTGTACGCAGGTTAGTCGACCAGTACCCAAGCATTACTGGCGCGCCCGAAGGCGCCCTGCGCACAGCCGCCATTGAGCGCAGGCGTAGAGATGCCTGACTGAATAACAGCTTGCGAACTTGAGATAACACCGAGCGACTAAACCCGATCACTGATCATTCAGTGACGCGAGCCAAGTTACCGATGCCCCCCAAACCGCACAAGCCGGCGGATTCTGGCGCAGTTGTAGGCAAAGGCGCAAGGCGATGTAGCCTCTTGGATGATGCTGAAATGATGCTGCGTTTTTCAGGCTGCCATCGCCAGCAGGCTGGCTCCTACAGGGGAATCTGCGTACGGCGCGGAACCCGAGCACCCCCCGGAAAAATGTAGGAGTGAGCCTGCTCGCGAAGGGGCCGGTACATCCAGCATCTTTGTTTCCAGACACACCGCTATCGCGAGCAGGCTCACTCCTACAACGGGAGTGAAGTTGCTTTCCGCATCCCGTTCATCCCTCGAATGCTCACCAAGCTTGCGCTTGCCCAAGCCATCGGCGACTATGCGCGCCATATAGGGGTAGGGGGTATAGGTATGTCGCACATTCATGAACACAAAGACGAGCTGCTCAACCGTGTACGACGCATTGCCGGCCAGGTACAGGCCGTCGAGAAAGCGCTCGAGGGCGATGCCGATTGTGCCAAGACCTTGCATCTGGTGGCGGCGATTCGTGGGGCGGTCAACGGTTTGATGGAGCAGTTCATCGAGGCCCACACCCGTGAACATGTGGCGCATCCCGACCTCACCGACGAACAACGTGCCCAGGGCGCCGAAGATCTGCTGCAAGCCATCCGCCGTTATTCCAAATAGAGCATCCGTATCATGAGCCTGACCCCAAGCGCTGAGCGTTTCAGCCACGATCACCAATTCCTCGGCGCGTCTCACGACGAAAACGCCCGCCGCACCCTGTGGGTGGTGGCACTGACATTTGTGATGATGATCGGCGAGATCGCCGCCGGTTATCTCACCGGCTCCATGGCCCTGCTGGCCGACGGTTTCCACATGGCGACCCATGCCGGTGCGTTGGGCATTGCTGCTGCGGCCTATGGTTTCGCCCGGCGCAACGCCAACAACCGCCGCTACAGTTTCGGCACCGGCAAGGTTGGCGATCTGGCCGGTTTTGCTTCAGCCATGGTGCTGGGGCTGGTGTCGCTGGGCATTGCCGGCGAGTCGATTTTTCGCTTGTTTGAACCAACCACTGTGGCGTTTGGCGAAGCAACCGTGATCGCGATTGTCGGGTTGGGCGTAAACATCCTCAGCGCCTTCCTGCTGATTGGCCATCACGGCCACGACCATGGCCATCAGCATGATCACGCGCACGGCCACGATCATCATCACCATCACGACAACAATCTGCGTTCGGCCTATGTCCATGTACTGGCCGATGCCCTGACCTCGGTGCTGGCGATTGCCGCGTTGCTGGCCGGGCGCTACCTCGGTTGGGTGTGGCTGGATCCGGCGATGGGGATTGTCGGCTCGATTGTCATCGCGAAGTGGGCCTATAACCTGATGCGCGACAGCGCTGCGGTGCTGCTCGACACCACCGACGAACCGGTTGCCGCAGAGATTCGCGAACTGCTGGAAATCTCGGACGACGTGCGCATCAGCGACCTGCACGTCTGGCAGGTCGGCCCGCAGGCGCGGGCGGCGATTGTCAGTGTGGTCGCGGCGGCGGGCGTGACGACGGAGGCGATTCGCGAACGGCTGGCGCCGGTGCATGAGCTGTCGCACCTGACCATTGAGCTGCGCAGCGCTTAAGGCTGCATTGCGCTGAACAGGGGAATCCGCCCATTGAGCGATGGGCGGTAATGCCACGTCAGTTGTTGCAGATTCATACCCTGATCAAGGATTTCTCTGACAGTCGCAGCGGCAATGCTCAACGCCAGCGTCTGCCCCGGACACTGATGCCGGCCGCTGCCAAAGCTGAAACTGCGCCGGTCAGGACGATCCAGCAGAAACCGCTCGGGCTCTGCATTCAACAAAGGATCGCGGTTGGCCGAGGCCAGCAGCACCAGAATCACCTCACCGGCCTCAAGCCGCACGCCATTGATCTCGCAAGTCTGCGCGACAAAGCGCCGAGTGTTCTGCACTGGCGGATCAAAGCGCTGAACCTCGGCCAACAGTGCGTCCACTGAGGCATGGCGCAATTCGGGCTGACGTCGCAGCGCAATCAGTGCATTGCCGATCAGTCCCGCACTGGCCTCGAGCGTCTGCGAACAGAGGCCGATCAGGTTGGCAATCATGGTCTCCTCATCGCCATCAAATCGCTGCCCGACGGCCTTGAGCAAATCGCTAGGCGGTTCGGCCAGCAACTCGACGAAGTAACCGCGCAATTGCTCCGCCGCCGCATGCGCCGCCGCCAGTTGCAGGTCATTGCTCAGCGGCGACAGGCAGGCGACGAAGTCCGCGGTCAGATCACTGATCGCCCGGCCCTGCGCCGGGGTGAAGCCGAGCAGCGCCGCGACCACGCACACCGGGCCGCGAAACATCGCCTTATTTAAGCCGTCGGCGTCCGCTGTAATCAGACGCGCGGCCACCAGTGCGCGTACCTGCTCGTCATCTATCAACTGCAGTGACGGCTCGATTGCCGCACGCGGACAGCGCTGACGTTCGCCATCGTTCATCCGCATCAACTGCCCGAACACCTTGCCGGCCAGCCCCGAGGCAATCGCCTTGGGCACCGGTTCCTGCAACGGTCGCACCCGACAATCGGCATGCGTCAGCACCGCACGCACCGCTCGGGCGCTGCTGGCGACCCACAGCTTCAATCCATGATCAAAGGCCAGTCCGCCCTCGGCGCGCAGTTTGGCGTAGTAGGGGTAGGGATCGGCATGCGTCGCAGCGATGATCGGGTCCATGGTTCACAGCCTTGTGGTCGGGAAAGTGATGCGAGTATCTTCAGTTCGCAGCGACGACGATTCGTCGGGGAGCGAAATATGCACGCAGAACATCAAGACATCGGCGTTTCGCAGGTGGCGGCCGCCATCGCCGAACCGGCACGCACGAAAATTCTCTGCTCGCTGATGGACGGCCACGCCCGCACCAGCACTGAATTAGCGGCCGTGGCGCAAGTCAGCGCCTCCACCGCCAGTGCACATCTGGCCAAGCTCAAGGATCTGGCACTGGTGCGCCTGCACGTGCAGGGCCGCCATCGTTATTACAGCCTCGCCGATCAGCGGGTGGCTCAGGCGCTGGAAGCGTTGATGGTGATCGGACAGAACGCCGCGCCGGGCTTCAAGCCGCACACCCCGGATCGCCTGCAATTCGCCCGCACCTGCTACGACCACATGGCTGGGACGCTCGCGGTGTTGCTCCACGACCGTTTGCTCGAGGCGGGGTGGCTGGTGGAAACCGATGAGCGGGTTTATCGCTTGAGCGGCACCGGCGACGCGTTGTTTGCGAGCTTGGGAATTGAGGTGCAGGACTTGAGTACCTTGCGCCGCAAGTTTGCTTGCCCGTGCCTGGACTGGAGCATGCGCCGGCCGCATCTGGGCGGATCGTTGGGCGCGGCGTTGTTGCAGATGGCGTTGAAACGCAAGTGGGTGACGCAGGATCTTGATAGTCGAGCGTTGGCGCTCACCGTGGCGGGACGAAAGGAAATGGGTAAGCGGTTTGGTCTTGAGTTGCCTTTAGACGCGAAGATCAAAAGATCGCAGCCTGCGGCAGCTCCTACAGTAAGTCCGTACACCCGATAAATCTCGACCCTGCCCAATCCATGTAGGAGCTGCCGCAGGCTGCGATCCTTTGATCTTGAGCTTCTGCCCGACGAGGTGCGCTTCTGGCTCCTTGTAACCCCGTGCTCGGACCTATACTGTATATCCACACAGTAAAGAGCCCGCGCCATGCAAATCATCGACAAGCTCAGCATTCTCGCCGACGCCGCCAAGTACGACGCCTCCTGCGCCAGCAGCGGTGCGCCCAAGCGCAGCTCCGAAGGCAAGAGCGGGTTGGGTTCGACCGATGGCATGGGCATCTGCCACAGCTACACGCCGGACGGCCGTTGCGTGTCGCTGCTGAAAATCCTCCTGACCAATTTCTGTCTCTACGACTGCCAGTATTGCGTCAACCGTCGCTCCAGCGATGTGCCGCGCGCACGCTTCACCCCCGAGGAAGTGGTCACGCTGACCCTGGATTTCTACCGGCGCAACTGCGTCAGCGGGCTGTTTCTCAGTTCGGGGATCATCCGTTCGGCGGACTACACCATGGAACAACTGGTGCGCGTGGCGAAGCTGTTGCGCGAGCAGCACGAGTTTCGCGGCTACATTCACCTCAAGACCATTCCCGAGGCCGATCCGGCATTGATCGAGGAGGCCGGGCGCTACGCCGATCGCCTCAGCGTCAATATCGAACTGCCCACCGACGCCAGCCTGCAAACCCTGGCGCCGGAGAAGCAGATCGGTTCGATCAAGCAGGCAATGAACACCATTTACACCGGCGTACAAACGGTGCTCAACGAACCGCGTTCGGCAAAATTCGCTCCCGCCGGGCAGAGCACGCAAATGATTGTCGGCGCCGATGACACCGACGACAGCACGATCCTGCACAGCGCCCAGTCGCTGTATGGCAACTACCGCTTGCGGCGGGTTTACTATTCGGCCTTCAGCCCGATTCCCGATAGCCCGAAAAGCGTGCCATTGGCCGCACCACCGCTGATGCGCGAACATCGTTTGTATCAAGCCGATTTCCTCTTGCGCAGCTACGGCTACAGCGCCGATGAGTTGCTCAAGGGCCCGGGTAATCTGGCGCTGGACATCGACCCGAAACTGGCTTGGGCGCTGCAGAATCGCGAGGTGTTTCCGCTGGACCTGAACCGCGCCGAGCCGTCGCTGATCGCACGAATCCCCGGCATCGGCCTGCGCACCACCGAGCGTCTGGTGCAATTGCGCCAGCAACGGCGCATCCGCTACGAAGATGTGGCGCGCATGCGTTGTGTGTTGGCCAAGGCCAAGCCGTTCATCATCACCAGCGACTACCACCCGCAACAGGCCGAAGTCACCAGTCATATGCTTTACCAGCAACTGCGCGACCGGCCGCAGCCGCAGCAGATGGGGTTGTGGGGATGATCAATCTCGATTGCGACGACCTGTTCGACACCTGGCGCCAGCAGGCACGCTGGCTGCTCAGCCATGAAGTCGACCCGAGTCTGGTGAGTTGGGCGTCGGAAGGGGTGAGCGATCTGTTTGCCAGTGACGTTTCGGTGCCCGAGGGGCAGGGGCCGTTTCAGGCACGCATCCCCCGTGCACTGCTCGATACCCTGGAGCAAGCCGCGCGCTACCGGGGCGACCAGCGCTGGAGTCTGTTGTATGAAGTGCTGTGGCGAGTCAGCCATGGCGATCGCACGGCGATGATGGCCGGCGACAAGCTCGGCAGCGAGTTGCAGCGGCGGATCAAGCAGGTGCAGCGCGAAGCCCACCATTTGCATGCGTTCGTGCGTTTCATCGAACGCCCGCAGGATCAGCCAGGCCCGCAATACGTCGCGTGGCACGAACCGGCCCACGACATCCTGCACAGTGCCAGCGAACATTTCATCGGACGCATGGGCCGGCATCGCTGGTTGATCGCCACGCCGCGTGACGGGGTTTATTACGATGGCGAACAGTTGATTCATCAGCGCCAGTGCCCGGTGGAATGGCAGCAGCTGGCGCAGAACGTCGATGACCCGCATGGCGAGCTATGGCTGACCTATTACAGCCACATCTTCAACCCGGCGCGATTGAACGAGAAGGTCATGCAAGGGCATTTGCCGGTGCGGTTCTGGAAGAATTTGCCGGAAGGGGAATTGATCCCCGGGTTGATCACCCAGGCGCGGATGGGCAAACAGCAAAATGGTCAGGCCAGCGGAATAGCCGCGCGAGCCGGCAAGCGAATTGCCTTGAAACAGAATGAGCCTGAGCAGGTCGATCAGCGGGTTGCCGACGCCATCAGCAGACCAAAACCGGCAAAGGTCACTCCCGAGACTTTCGCCGCCAGCCAGGATCCTTTCGGGCTCGACAGCCAGCCTTTGGCCGCATTGGCGAGCAGGGCGTAGCTGCCGTGCACCAGAATTACCAGCACCGCGTAAGAGGCCACCAGTTTGAAGAACTGCGGGTAAAAAGCCTGTTCAGTGTCGATGAACTGCGGGAATACGGCCAGAAAGAAGAAGATCGCTTTCGGATTGAGAAACTGCAGGGACGCGGCTTCGAGAAAACGGTAGCCCGGACGAGAAGGGCGAACCTGCTGCAGGCTACGGAAACGATCTGAACGCCAGCTCTTGAAGCCCAAGTACAACAGGTATGCAGCTCCGGCGTATTTCAGCACGGTAAACGCCTCGGCCGAGACGCTGAGGATCAAGCCGACGCTGGTGGCGCTGAGGGCAGCCACCACGAAAGCGCCCGAGGCGATGCCCAGAATGCCGGGTACTGCGCCGGTCCAGCCCAGGCGCACGGCGTTGGACAGGGTCAGCACCACGCCCGGGCCGGGGCTCAAAATGGTCAGGGCGGCGAACAATACAAAGAGTCCGTAGCTGTGCATGATGTTGCTCCGTCGAATCGCGTATCTGCGTGCGGGCAGATTGGCGTGGCGGCAACGCGCTGACAAACGCTTTAAATGCAGTGCATATGTAACTAAATTAGACCCATGAAAAATTCACTTCCCCCGCTCAATGCGGTTCGCGCCTTCGCGGTGGCTGCTCGTCATCAGAGTTTCAGCCTGGCGGCCGACGAGCTGCATGTCAGTCATAGTGCGGTCAGCCGCCACGTCAAATTGCTTGAAGAACATCTGGGCGTTTTGTTGTTTGAACGGCGCATCAGGCAGTCGCTGCTGACGCCGGCGGGTGAGCTTTTTTATCAGCAAGTCAGCGCCGGTCTGGCGCAGATTGCCGACGCCGCTGCCGAGGTGAGGCGACAGGCAGCGCGGTTGACGATCACGATCAATGTCCGGCCGTCCTTCGCCCTGTTATGGCTGACGCCTCGTTTGGCGGACTTTTCGGTGCAGCATCCGCACATCGACACCCAGGTCGTCACGCAGACCCAGTCGCCGGATCCGGCCCGCGACGATTTCGACATTGTCATCCGCCGGGGCCGTGACGATTGGGCGCCGACGCTGGAGGCGCACGCGTTGTTCGAGGATGAATTGGTCATGGTCGCGGCGCCGGCATTGATTGAGCGACTGCCACTGACAAATCTCGCCGGCCTCAGTGCGCATACCTTGCTGACCGTCAGGGCGCGGCGTGAAGACTGGCACCACTGGGCCATGCATTTTGGCCAGAGCCAGAGCAGTAGCCAGGTGATCCGCCAGTTTGATTACATGCACCGGGTGCTGGAAGCGGCCGTGGCGGGCGAGGGCATCGCGCTGTGTCCGACTACTTTGCTCGGCACGCATTTGTCGAGTGGTCGCCTGATCTGTCCGTTGCCGGATCTGCGCATGCCGCTGCCACGCTATTACTACGGCGTTGCCCCGCAAGCGTCGGCGCACACCAAAGTGTTGATTGAGTGGCTACAGCAACAGCGCCCATGAAAAAGCCCCCATCGATCACTCGATGGGGGCTTTTGTGCATCAGCAGCCGTCAGATCAAACCTTGACGATCCAGCCCGCTGGCGCTTCGATGTCGCCGGTCTGCACGCCAGTCAGCTCTTTGTAGAGCTTCTGGGTGACCGGGCCGACTTCGGTTTCGCTGTGGAACACGTGCAGGTGGTCGTTGTAACTGATCCCGCCGATCGGGGTGATCACCGCCGCGGTACCGCAGGCGCCGGCTTCCTTGAAGTCCGACAGTTTGTCGATCAGCACGTCGCCTTCAATCACTTCCAGACCCAGACGGGTTTTCGCCAGTTCGATCAGCGACAGACGGGTGATGCCTGGCAGCACGGATGGCGAGTTCGGGGTGATGAACTTGTTGTCGTGAGTGATCCCGAAGAAGTTGGCCGAACCGACTTCCTCGATCTTCTTGTGGGTCAGCGGATCCAGGTAGATGGCGTCAGCGAAGTGCGCTTTCTTGGCCTGGGAGCCCGGCATCAGGCTGGCGGCGTAGTTGCCACCGACCTTGGCCGCACCAGTGCCTTGTGGGGCGGCGCGGTCGAAGCTGGAGATCTGGAAGTTGTGCGGAGTCAGGCCGCCCTTGAAGTAGGCGCCGACCGGGATCGCGAATACCGAGAAGATGAACTCCGGCGCGGTACGCACGCCGATGTTGTCACCCACGCCGATCACGAACGGACGCAGGTACAGCGCGCCGCCGGTGCCGTATGGCGGGATGAAGCGCTCGTTGGCGCGAACCACTTCCTTGCACGCTTCGATGAACTGCTCGGTCGACACGTGCGGCATCAGCAGGCGGGCGCAGCTGCGCTGCATGCGCGCGGCGTTCTGGTCGGGACGGAACAGGTTGATCGAGCCGTCCTTGCAACGATAAGCCTTCAGGCCTTCGAAGCACTGCTGGCCATAGTGAAGGGCAGTCGAGCCTTCGCTGATGTGCAGCACGTTGTCTTCGGTCAGGGTGCCTTTGTCCCACTCGCCATTGCGAAAGTACGACAGATAGCGTTTGTCGGTCTTGATGTAGTCAAAACCCAGCTTGTCCCAATTGATGCTTTCGTTACCCATGACACCCTCTATCACTGAACAACCGTCGAAACGGTTCAAGGCTTCTGACGTTTTTTTGGATGGGCACAACAATACTTCATTCTTGCGCGGTTTCGCAGCCCGGACTATCGGATGACAGGCAGATAAATCGTGTCGGCCTCAAGAATTCGCGAGCAAGCCCGCTCCCACAGGGGGAATGCATTTTCCTGAAGAAGCCGCTCCCACATTTTGGAATACATTTCCCTGTGGGAGCGGGCTTGCTCGCGAAGAGGCCACCACTGCCACCATCCATCACAGATGCAACGCATGCCCCAAAGCACGCAACGCCGCTTCCTGCACCGCTTCACCCAGGGTCGGATGCGCATGAATAGTGCCGCCAATGTCTTCGAGGCGCGCACCCATTTCCAGGCTTTGCGCGAACGCGGTCGACAACTCGGAAACGCCTGCCCCGACCGCTTGCCAGCCGACAATCACATGATTGTCGCGACGCGCGACCACGCGCACGAAGCCGCTTTTCGATTCCAGGGTCATCGCCCGGCCATTGGCAGCGAACGGGAAGCTGGAAACGATGCAGTCCAGCCCGGCAGCCTTGGCTTCGTCCGGGGTCTGGCCGACCACCACTAGTTCCGGGTCGGTAAAGCACACGGCGGCGATGGCGGTCGGGTTGAATTCGCGGGATTTGCCGCTGATCAGTTCGGCAACCATTTCGCCCTGAGCCATGGCGCGATGGGCGAGCATCGGCTCGCCGCTGAGGTCGCCGATGGCGTAGACGTTGCGCATGCTGGTCTGGCATCGGCTGTCGATCTTGATCGCCGAGCCGTTCATGTCCAGGTTCAGCGCTTCAAGGTTCCAGCCCTGCGTATTCGGCTTGCGCCCGACTGCCACCAGCACCTGATCGGTTTCCAGATTGAGGGTGTCGCCGTTCGGGTCACGCACCTGCAAGGTGCCATCGAAACCCAGCACGCTGTGCTTGAGGTAGAGCTTCACGCCCAATTGCTTCAGCGCTTCGTGCACCGGTTGCGTCAACTCGGCATCATAGGCTGGCAGGATACGATCCTGCGCCTCGACCACGCTGACCTCGGCGCCGAGCTTGCGGTAAGCAATTCCCAGCTCCAGACCGATGTAACCGCCGCCGACCACCACTAGACGTTTGGGCACGGACTTCGGTGCCAGCGCTTCGGTGGAGGAGATGATCGGCCCGCCGATTGGCAGGATCGGCAGGTTGACGCTGGTCGAACCGGTGGCCAGCACCAGATGTTCGCACTGGATCCGCGTATCGCCGACTTCCACGGTTTTGCCGTCGATGACTTTGGCCCAGCCATTGATGACCTGGACCTTGTTCTTTTTCAGCAGTGCGGCGACGCCGGTGGTCAGGCGATCGACGATGCCGTCCTTCCACTCGACGCTCTTGCTGATGTCGAGGGTTGGCGCCGAGACGCTGATGCCCAGCGCCGAATGCTGGCTGTGATGGCGGGTCTGGTGGAACTGCTCGGCCACGTGAATCAACGCTTTGGACGGAATGCAGCCGATGTTCAGGCAAGTGCCACCCAGCGATTGGCCTTCGACCAGAATCGTCGAAATGCCCAGTTGCCCGGCGCGAATCGCCGTGACGTAACCGCCGGGGCCGCCGCCGATGATCAGCAGCGTGGTGTTCAAGGTTTGCATTGCATCACTCCACAAACAGGGTTGCGGGTTGTTCGATCAAGCCACGAATGGCCTGGATGAAGAGCGCCGCGTCCATGCCGTCGACCACGCGGTGATCGAAGGAGCTGGAGAGGTTCATCATCTTGCGGATCACCACTTGGCCTTTGACGACCATTGGCCGTTCGACGATTTTGTTCACGCCGACGATCGCCACTTCCGGCAGGTTCAGCACCGGGGTGCTGACGATGCCGCCCAACGCACCGAGGCTGGTGAGGGTGATGGTCGAGCCGGACAATTCGTCGCGGCTGGCCTTGCCATTGCGTGCGGCATTGGCCAGACGCGAGATTTCCGCGGCGCTGTCCCACAGGCTGCGCGCCTCGGCGTGACGCACCACCGGCACCATCAGGCCGACATCGCTTTGCGTGGCGACACCGACATGCACTGCGCCGAGGCGGGTGATGACCTGGGCTTCGTCGTCGTAACGGGCGTTCATCTGCGGGAAGTCGCGCAGGGCCACGACCAGTGCGCGGACCAGGAACGGCAGCAAGGTCAACTTGCCCCGGCTGGCACCGTGTTTTTCATTCAGATGCGCGCGCAGTTCTTCGATGGCGGTGACGTCGATTTCCTCGACGTAGCTGAAGTGCGCGGCACGCTGAGTGGCGTCCTGCATGCGCTGGGCGATCTTGCGGCGCATGCCGATCACTTGAATCTGTTCTTCATCGTGACGCTGGGCGTACGCGGCGGTTGCCGGTGCCGAAGCGTTTGATTGACCCTGGGCCAAATAAGCGTCGAGGTCTTCGTGCAGCACACGACCGGCCGGGCCGGTGCCGCGTACCAGACGCAGCTGAATGCCCAGATCCAGCGCATGTTTGCGCACGGCCGGCGAAGCCAGCGGACGTTCATCAGCCTCGCGGGCAACCATCGGGCCTTGGCAAACCGGTGCGGAACGCGGTGCAGCAGCGGCGGCAGGTTTGCTCTCGACTGCGGCTTCAACTTTCGACGCAGCAGGTGCCTCTTTCGTAGCAACCGGTGCTGATGCGGCGGATTCCTTCAGGTTTCCGGCGCCTTCAACTTCGATGCTGATCAGCACACTGCCGACCGCCATCACTTCACCCGGCTGACCGCCGAGCGCAATCACCTTGCCGTGGACCGGCGATGGAATATCGACCATTGCCTTGTCGGTCATCACGTCCGCCAACACCTGGTCTTCAACCACCAGATCGCCAACCTTGACGTGCCACTGCGACAGTTCTACTTCTGCGATGCCTTCGCCGATGTCCGGCATCTTGATAACGTGCGTGCCCATTCAGACCTCCATGACCCGTTTCAACGCCGCGCCCACTCGGGACGGCCCTGGGAAATACGCCCACTCTTGCGCGTGCGGGTAGGGGGTGTCCCAACCGGTGACGCGTTCGATCGGCGCTTCCAGGTGGTGGAAGCAATGCTCTTGCACCAGCGCCACCAGTTCGGCGCCGAAACCGCAGGTGCGGGTGGCTTCGTGCACCACCACGCAGCGGCCGGTTTTCTTCACCGACTTGACGATGGTTTCCAGGTCCAGCGGCCACAGGCTACGCAGGTCGATGACTTCGGCGTCAACGCCACTTTCTTCAGCGGCCACTTGCGACACGTACACGGTGGTGCCGTAGGTCAATACGGTCACGTCCTTGCCCGGACGGGTGATCGCGGCGACGTCCAGCGGCACGGTGTAGTAACCGTCCGGCACCTGGGCTTGCGGGTGTTTCGACCACGGGGTTACCGGACGGTCGTGGTGGCCGTCGAACGGGCCGTTGTACAGGCGTTTCGGCTCTAGGAAGATCACCGGGTCATCGTTTTCGATGGAGGCGATCAGCAGGCCCTTGGCGTCGTACGGGTTGGACGGCATCACGGTGCGCAGGCCACAGACCTGGGTGAACATCGCCTCGATGCTCTGGCTGTGGGTCTGACCGCCGTAGATCCCGCCGCCACATGGCATGCGCAGGGTCATCGGCGCGGTGAACTCGCCGGCCGAGCGATAACGCAGGCGCGCGGCTTCGGAAATGATCTGGTCGGAAGCCGGGTAGACGTAGTCGGCGAACTGAATCTCGGCCACCGGGCGCAGGCCGTAAGCGCCCATGCCCACCGCAACACCGACAATGCCGCTTTCAGAGATCGGCGCGTCGAATACCCGCGAGGTGCCGTACTTGGTCTGCAGGCCTTCGGTGCAACGGAACACGCCGCCGAAGTAGCCGACGTCCTGACCGAACACCACCACATTATCGTCACGCTCAAGCATCACATCCATGGCCGAGCGCAGGGCCTGGATCATGGTCATGGTGGTCGTGGTCATGGCGGTTTCCAACTGAATATTGTTGTTGTGATCGTTCATGTCAGATCCCCAACTGCTGACGCTGGCGCTTCAAGTGCTCCGGCATCTCTTTGTAGACGTCTTCGAACATGGTTGCGGCGCTTGGAATCTGCCCGCCGGCGAGGGTGCCGTACTGTTCGGCCTGTTTCTGCGCGGCAATCACTTCGGCTTCGAGCTCGGCGCTGACGGCGGCGTGCTCTTCTTCCGACCAGTGGCCGACCTTGATCAGGTGCTGCTTCAGGCGGGCAATCGGGTCGCCCAGCGGGAAGTGGCTCCAGTCATCGGCAGGACGGTATTTCGACGGATCGTCGGAGGTCGAGTGCGGGCCGGCGCGGTAGGTGACCCATTCGATCATGGTCGGGCCGAGGTTGCGCCGGGCGCGTTCGGCAGCCCAGGCGGAAGCGGCGTAGACCGCGTAGAAGTCGTTGCCATCGACCCGCAGCGAGGCGATGCCGCAACCAACGCCGCGTCCGGCGAAAGTGGTGGCTTCACCCCCGGCGATGGCCTGGAAGGTCGAGATCGCCCACTGGTTGTTGACCACGTTGAGGATCACCGGCGCGCGGTAAACGTGAGCGAAGGTGAGGGCGGTGTGGAAGTCCGATTCGGCGGTGGCGCCGTCACCGATCCAGGCCGAGGCGATTTTCGTGTCGCCCTTGATCGCCGAGGCCATGCCCCAGCCGACGGCCTGAATGAATTGGGTCGCGAGGTTGCCGGAGATGGTGAAGAAACCGGCGTCCTTGACCGAATACATAATCGGCAACTGCCGGCCCTTGAGCGGATCACGCTCGTTGGACAGCAGTTGGCAGATCAGATCGACCAGCGGGACTTCGCGGGCCATCAGAATGCTTTGCTGACGGTAGGTCGGGAAGCACATGTCGTCGATGTTCAAGGCCAGGGCCTGGGCGCTGCCGATGGCTTCCTCGCCAAGGCTCTGCATGTAGAACGACATTTTTTTCTGCCGCTGGGCGACCACCATGCGGTTGTCGTAGATCCGCGTCTTGAGCATGGCGCGCATGCCCTTGCGCAGGATTTCGACCGGCACGTTTTCAGCCCAGGGGCCGAGGGCGTTGCCCTGATCGTCGAGCACCCGAATCAGCCCACGCGCCAGGTCGGCGGTGTCGGCAGGTTCGACGTCGATGGAAGGTTTGCGCACCGTGCCGGCATCGGTCAGATGCAGGTAGGAGAAGTCGGTTTTGCAGCCTGGGCGGCCCGAGGGTTCAGGGACGTGCAGACGCAGCGGTTCATACGCTTGGGTCATGGCTTCTACGCTCGATCTTGTGAATTTCTTGTAGTGAGCTGGCAATCATTCTTGGGTGAAAGAAATCTTGTCCTACAACAATCATAGGCCCGGGCCAGAAGAATATTTCTCTCTGTTTCGTTGCGCTGGAGACGATTTGCAGATAGAAATTCTGCATAAACATAAAAAACAGGTGGTTTTGTCTCATGCGCAAACTGGACCGTACCGACATCGGCATTCTCAACAGCCTTCAGGAGAATGCGCGCATCACTAACGCCGACCTCGCGCGCTCGGTGAACCTGTCGCCGACGCCGTGTTTCAACCGGGTCAAGGCGATGGAGGAGTTAGGGCTGATTCGCGAGCAGGTGACGCTGCTCGATGCCGATCTGCTGGGGCTGCATGTGAACGTGTTCATTCACGTCAGCCTGGAGAAACAGGTCGAGGAAGCGTTGCAGCATTTCGAAGAGGCGATCTCCGATCGCCCCGAAGTGATGGAGTGCTACCTGATGGCCGGCGACCCGGACTATCTGATCCGGGTGCTGGTGCCGACGATTCAGGCGCTGGAGCGGTTCATGATGGACTTTCTGACCAAGGTGCCGGGGGTGGCGAATATCCGGTCAAGTTTTGCCTTGAAGCAGGTGCGCTACAAGACGGCGTTGCCGTTGCCGGCGAATGGTTTGACGCTGGGCACTTAAAGCTGGTTGATCGGCACTTTCAGATAAACCACACCATTGTCTTCGGCCGCCGGAAAATTCCCCGCCCGCACATTCACCTGAATCGCCGGCAGCAACAGCGTCGGCATGCCCAACCCGGCATCGCGTTTGGTGCGCATCTCGACAAACGCCGCCTCGTCGATCCCGTCATGCACATGAATATTGCTCAGACGCTGCTCACCGACGGTGGTCTGGCATTGCGCAGCGCGGCCCTCGGGCGGGTAGTCGTGGCAGACGTAGAGTTTGACGCTGGCCGGGAAGGCCAGCAGTTTGTGGATCGAGTGGAACAGCTGATGCGCGTTGCCGCCGGGGAAGTCGCAGCGGGCGGTGCCGACATCGGGCATGAACAGCGTGTCGCCGACCAGAATCTGTTCGCCGTCGATCAGGTAAGCCATGTCCGCCGGGGTGTGGCCGGGGACGTGCAGGGCGGTGGCCTTGAGGTTGCCGATCATGAACGACTCGTTCGGCGCGAACAGGTGATCGAACTGCGAGCCGTCGACGCAGAATTCCGGTTCCAGATTGAATAGCGCCTTGAACACGTTCTGCACTTTGCTGATCGACTGGCCGATCGCGATCCTGCCGCCGAGTTCGCGGCGCAGGTACGGCGCGGCGGACAGGTGATCGGCGTGGGCGTGGGTTTCCAGCAGCCATTGCACCTGCAAGCGGTGTTCACGGACGAAAGCGATGATTTTGTCGGCCTGCACCGTGCAGGTGCGCCCGGCGGCGCCGTCGTAATCGAGTACCGGATCGACGATTGCACACTGCCCGCCATCGGCTTCATAGACCACGTAGCTGTAGGTCGAGGAGGCGGGGTCGAGGAAAGCTTCAATCTGCGCGGGCATGGACACCAACCTGAATCAGGGAAATGGGTTGCAACACTTTATCTAAAAACATAATGTTCGCAGCTTAAGTGACGTTGAAGGCCTCGTGCAAATGCAATCCAGTCTGACCGAATGTGAAGTCGCCCAATTGCGGGCGTCCGCCTCCAAGGCCTGTGCGCTGCTCAAGGCGTTGGCCAATGAGGATCGCCTGTTGATCCTGTGCCAGTTGACTCAGGGCGAGCGCAACGTCGGCGAGCTGGAAAAAATGACCGGCGTGCGCCAGCCGACGCTGTCCCAGCAGCTGGGCATCCTGCGCGATGAAGGGCTGGTGGCGACTCGTCGTGAAGGCAAATACATCTTTTACGGTCTGGCCAGTCCTGAAGTGATTCAGGTGATGAAGACCCTGTCCGGGTTGTATTGCGGAGCGGTGCTGAAAAGCCTGGGCCATCAATAAATGTCAGCCACCACACAATCTCTGTAGGAGTGAGCCTGCTCGCGATAGCGGTGTATCAGCCAACATCTTCATAGACTGACATACCGCTATCG
>NZ_JASCPO010000085.1:0-23722 GCF_029960145.1 Pseudomonas sp. PS01299
GAGCAAGCCCGCTCCCACATTCGACCGCATCCCGACTGGAAGAATGCGATCAAAAGTGGGAGCGGGCTTGCTCGCGAAGGGGCCCATGCATCCAGCACACCTGCATCAGATTCAGTACACCCAAACCTCAACCCGCCGATTCTTGATCCTGCCTTCATCCGCACTGTTCGCCGCCACCGGCATCAGCGCGCCAAACCCGCGCACTTCGCGCATCACCACGCCGTTCTTCACCAATTCACGGCGCACCGCCATCGCCCGCAGCTTCGATAACAGGTCGGCGCGGGCCGGATCGTCTTTCTCGTCGCCAAACCCCACCAGCGTCACCGCGCGCTCGGTCTTGTCGTGGCGCTGTATATAGTCGAGCACCCGCGCCAGATCCTGCCGCGCCTTGTTGTCGAGGCTGGCGCTGCCTTCTTCGAAACGGAAATTCACCGTCAGACGCTGGGCATGGCGGCTGAGGGATTGATAACCCTCGGGCATCAGCGCATTCGGTGTCACGGTCATCGCGTGCACGGTCTGGCTGATGAAGCCGTTGGCCGCGACAATCTTCTGGCCCTGTGGGCTTTGCGCAAACGCCACCAGTGCCGATGCCCACGGATTCTGGTTGCCGGGCGGCAGATAAAAGAACAGGCGCCGCGACAGCGGATAGTCCTCAGTGGCAATCAGGCTGTTGAGCGGCAACATCGATTGCGATGCGCCGTCGGCAATCGCCACGGCTTTGGCCTGGCGCACATACGGCAGACCGATGAAACCGATACCCTGCGGATCACTGCTCACCGCGTCGGACAATTGCTCGCTGGATTCGAAGCGTTTCGCACTGGAACTCAGACTTTTCCCACGCCGACCCAGCACCAGTTCCTTGAACGTGTCGTAAGTGCCGGACTGATCATCCCGCGCATATAAATGAATCGCGCCGCCGCGACCGCCGAGGTCTTCCCAGGTTTTCACCTCACCGCTGAAGATCCGCGCCAGTTGCTCGGTGTCCAGTTGCTGCAGTGGGTTGTCGGGGTGAAGGATGATCGCCAGGCCGTCGATGGCAATCACCTGCTCGGCGGCGGCGCTTTTCAGATCGCCGAGCGCTTGCAGGCTGAGCAGTTCGCTGTCCTTGATCGGTCGGGAGGAGGCGGCGAGGTCGGCACTGGCGCTTTTCAGTGCAGTGAAGCCGGTGCTGGAACCGTGGGCGGCGACTTCAATCACCACCCGTTTGCCTTGGGCAGTCTGGGCGACGATGTGTTGTTCGTTGGCGGTGTCGGGGTTTTCGCGGTGGATCTTCAGCAGGCCCTGGTCCTGCAAAAAACCTTCAACCAACGCCGGGCCGAGATCGGCACCGATGGTGTTGGAACCCTGGATGCGCAATGCCGGGCCATTTTCAGGGATGGGCAGGGTGGCGGCACTGACCGTCAGCCATGCACTCGACAGAAAAGCGAACAGAACACGCAGGGTCATGCCGGCACCGAATCAAGCCAAGGGGATTGCCGGGGAGATTAAGTCAGGCGCATGACCAAAACATGACAGTGATCCAATGTAGGAGTGAGCCTGTGGTGAGGGGATTTATCCCCGATGGTTGGCGAAGCCGACCCAAAATCTTCATTTCGATCTACTAGAGACGACTGGGGCCGCTTCGCAGCCCATCGGGGATAAATCCCCTCACCACAGGCTCACTCGTACAGGGAGAAGCGTTGTGAATCAGGCCAGTTCAAGCCAGATCGGCGCATGATCCGACGGTTTTTCCATGCCGCGCAGTTCATAGTCCACGCCCGCATCCTTGACCCTTGGCAGCAAACCATGGGACGCCAGGATCACGTCAATCCGCAGCCCGCGCTTCGGTTCGTCTTCAAAACCACGGCTGCGATAGTCGAACCAGCTGAACATGTCGGTCACGTCCGGGTTCAAGTGGCGATAGCTGTCGGTCAGGCCCCAGTTTTTCAGGCGGGCCATCCACTCGCGCTCTTCCGGCAGGAAGCTGCATTTGCCGGTTTTCAACCAGCGCTTCATGTTGTCCGGGCCGATGCCGATGTCGCAGTCCTCCGGGGAAATGTTCACATCGCCCATCACCACCAGCGGCTGTTCGTTGTGGAACTGGCTTTCCAGCAGGGTTTGCAGGTCGCTGTAGAAGCGTTGTTTGGCCGGGAATTTGGTCGGGTGGTCGCGGCTTTCGCCCTGTGGGAAGTAGCCGTTCATGATGGTCACCGGCACGCCATTGGCGTCGGCGAAGGTGCCCCAGATAAAGCGGCGCTGTGCGTCTTCTTCATCGCTGGCGAAGCCTTTGTGGATCGCAAGCGGTTCTTTGCGCGAAAGCAGCGCGACGCCGTAATGGCCTTTCTGACCGTGGAAATAAACGTGGTAGCCCAGCGCACGCACTTCTTCCAGTGGGAACTGGTCGTCGTGGACCTTGGTTTCCTGCAGGCCGATCACGTCCGGCTGATGCTTTTCGATCAGCGCTGCCAGCTGATGCGGACGGGCGCGCAGTCCGTTGATGTTGAAGGAAACAATCTTCATGGTCGGCAGTCCTGGCAAAAGGGCGATGCTAGCTGACATGTGGGATGGGGGCCAGTGTGGGGTGGGAGAAATCATTTTTGTCTGTGGGATGTGGGTTGCCCGAGCTGACGCCATCGCGAGCAGGCTCACTCCTACAATTTGGAATGCGTACCCCTGTAGGAGTGAGCCTGCTCGCGATTGACGGCCGCCCGGTCGATGAAGAGTCTGGCTTGGTCTATACCTGTGGGGAACTGCGCCACCCGCAAAAGGTTCGTACCATCAAGAGCGCAGTCATTTGAGCCGCGCCCCGGGGGAGAATCACCGTCATGCCTGAAACCCAGACCGCCATCGCCGACATCCACATGCTCGACCGCGGTTACTCGCGCGAAGCCCGATCGCTGCTGTATCAGGCCTATCGCCACGAGCCGACCTTCGGTTACTTGTTCGAGGCCGAGCGGCCGGGTTACGAGCAGCGCGTGCGGGCCACGGTGCGGGAACTGGTCAAACAGCACTTTCTGCAGGATCAGCCGGCCATCGGCCTGTTGGTCAACGACCGGCTGATCGGCATCGCCCTGATCGCGCCGCCGCAGCGTCGCCTGGGCATCACCGAAAGTTGGGCATGGCGCCTGCGCATGGTGCTCAGCACCGGATTCCGCTGCACCCGGCGCTATCTGGAATATCACGATGCGGTGGCCGCCTGCGTGCCCAGCGACTCCGTGCACATGCTGCCGCTGCTGGGGATTCATCCGCAGTTTCAGGGCAAACACTTCGGCGAGCAGTTGCTGACCGCCGTGCATAACTGGTGCGCAGTGGACGAAACCTCGCAAGGCGTGGTGCTCGACACCGGCAACCCGCGCTACCTGGAATTCTACAAACGTCAGGGTTATGAGGAGATTGGCGAAGTGGCCGTCGGCCCGGTGCGCGAGCACGTGTTTTTCCACGCCAATCCGCAGGTGTTACAAACTGCAACGGCTTAGCCATAGAACTTTTTCGGAAATTTCCTGTTCTATCACGCTCCCAAGCCCGTGATAGCATCCGCGCCTATGAAGTTTCCAGGAAGATTTACCAGTGGCGTGCTCATGCTGTTAACCAGCTGCGCGGCGCTGGCGCAAAGTGAATTGGACGTGCGGATCAAACCGTCCAACGATGAACTCAAGGCCAATATAGAAGGTTATATCGGCAGCCTCGGCGATCGTGACGAACAAGCCTTGCTGCGCTTCAGTCGCGGGGCCGAGGAGCAGGCGCGCAAAGCGGCGCAGGCCTTGGGTTATTACCAGCCGCAGATCGACAGTGACGTGAAGGGCGGCGAAAAACCGCGCCTGGTGCTGAACATCGATCCCGGCGAACCGATTCGTCTGCGCAACGTCACCATCCGCGTCGACGGGCCTGCCGCCTCCCTCAAATCCTTTCGTGTGCCGAGCAGTGACACGCTCAAGTCCGGCGCCGTGCTCAACCATGGGCGTTATGAAGACGCCAAACGCCTGATCCAGAACCAGGCCTCGCGCTTCGGCTTTTTCAGTGGCCATTTCACCAGCCAGAAACTTTTGGTCGACCCGCGTGCCGGGGTGGCCGACGTTGAATTGATCTACGACAGCGGCCCGCGTTATGCGCTGGGCAAAGTCAGTTTCGAGGGCGATACGCCGTTCGACGAAGACCTGCTGCAACGCATGGTGCCGTTCAAGGCTGGCGATCCGTATGACTCCGAGCTGATCGCCGAACTCAACCGCGACCTGCAATCGAGCGGCTATTTCGAAGGTGTGCGCGTCGATGCGGCGCCGACGGCGGCGAAGAACGATGTGATTCCGGTAGACGTCAAACTCGACACCCGCAAGCCACGCACCATGGGCCTGGGTCTCGGTTATTCGACCGACGTCGGCCCGCGGATCAAGGCCAACTGGACGCGCCACTGGGTCAACCCGCAGGGCGACAGTTACGGCTGGGAAGCCGAGTTGTCGGCGCCACGGCAGAACGTCGGATTGTTCTATGACATCCCGCTCGACCCGCCGCTGACCGACAAACTGCGCTGGGCCGGTGGTTATCAATACGAAGACATCGACGGCTCGGACACCCTGAGCAAGCTGCTGACGTTTGGCCCGGAATGGCACAGCAAGTTGCCCAGCGGCTGGCAGCGAGTGATCTCGCTGAAATGGCAGCGCGAAGAATATGAACTCGGCGACGACTCCGGCCTGAGTACCTTGCTGATGCCCGGCATCAGTTACTCGTACCTGAAAAGCGACAACCGCATCGACCCGCACAACGGCTATCGCCTGACCTTTGAAAGCAAGGTGGCGAAGGAGGGCCTCGGTTCGGACAACAACCTCTTATATGGCACAGCGTTGATCAAAGGCCTGACCACGGTGTTCGACAACCACCGCTTCCTCGGTCGGGTGCAGGTCGGCGGCAGCGCCACCAACGGTTACAACTCGGTGCCGCCGTCCCTGCGTTTCTTCGCCGGTGGCGATCAGAGCGTGCGCGGTTACGACTACCAGAGCCTGTCCCCGGAGAACTCCAAGGGCGACCGCATCGGCGGCCGCTACATGGTGGCCGGCAGCGTCGAGTATCAGTACTCGATTGCCGAGAAATGGCGGGTCGCGACTTTCGTCGACCAGGGCAACTCCTTCAACAAACTCGAACTGCCGAACCTCAAGACCGGGGTCGGTATCGGTGTGCGCTGGGTCTCGCCGGTGGGGCCGATCCGCCTCGACCTGGCCCACGCGCTGGACGACGACGGCGGCATCCGGCTGCACTTTTCCATGGGGCCTGAGCTGTGAAGCGTGGTTTGAAAATATCGGCGCTGGTGCTGTTGGTTGTAATGAGCATCAGCGCGGTACTCGGGACTCAGGCTGGCAGCCGTTGGGCGCTGAGCCTGGTGCCGGGTTTGAGCGTGGAGAATTTCCAGGGCCGGCTCGGCGGTCAGTGGAGCGCCGATCATCTGCTGTGGCAGCAGGACAGCAGTCGCGTCGAGCTGAACAAGGCAATCTTCGCCTGGTCACCGCTGTGCCTGACCCGCATGACTTTGTGCATCGAACAGCTCAAGGCGGATCAAGTGATCCTGCAATTCCCGCCGAGTGAAGAAACCACTGAAAGCGGCCCGATCAAACTGCCGGATCTGCAATTGCCGGTGGCCATCGAGCTGGGTGACGTACAAGTCGGCAGCCTGCTGTTCAACGGCAGCGAGCAGCTCAAGGGCCTGCAACTGGCGGCGCACTGGACCGCCCAGGGCATGCAGATCGACAGCGTGAAACTGCAGCGCGACGACCTCAGCCTGAACCTCTCCGGCCTGCTGCAACCGACCGGCAACTGGCCGCTGAACATCGCCGGTGACCTGAGCCTGCCGTCCCCAGGCACTGGCCCATGGACGCTGGCGTTGAAAGTCGACGGCGATCTGCTGAAAACCCTCAACCTGCACGCCGATAGCCGTGGCTACCTCGACGGCCAGTTGAGCGGCGAACTGCAACCGCTGGCGGAAAACCTGCCGGCCAAGGTGCGTATCACCTCCGAGGCATTCAAACCGAGCGCCGATCTGCCGGACACTCTGCAACTCAATCAACTGGTTTTGACCGGCGAAGGTGACTTGAAAAACGGTTACCAGTTAAACGGCAATGCCACGCTGCCCGCCGATAAAGGCCCGGTGGCGCTGCTGCTCAAAGGTAAGGTCGATGCCAGCGGCGCGCAGATCGCCGGCCTCGACCTGACGGCCAACGATAAGCAAAGCCTCAAGCTCACCGGCAGCGTTGACTGGAGCAAGGGCCTCACGGCTCAGGCCAACATCAACTGGCAGGATTTCCCGTGGCATCGGCTGTATAACGAAATCGACGAGCCGCAAGTTGCCTTGCGTACCTTCACCGGCGAAGTCTCCTACACCGACGGTCAGTACCTCGGTAACTTCGCCGCCGACCTCGATGGCCCGGCGGGGGCGTTCAGCCTGAGCAGTCCGTTCAGCGGCAGCCTTAAACAGATCGCGCTGCCGCAATTGAAAATGGAAGCCGGGCAGGGCAAGGCCGAAGGCCATGTCAACGTGCAGTTCGCCGACGGCATCGCCTGGGACACGGCGCTGGATCTGTCGGCACTCAACCCGGCGTACTGGGTTGCGGAGCTGCCGGGCACCTTGGCCGGGCCACTGAAAAGCAAAGGCGAAATGAAGAACGAGCGCTTGAGCCTGACCGCCGACCTCGATCTGAAAGGCAAACTGCGCGGCCAACCGGCGATCCTGCAAGCCAAGGCTGACGGCGCGGGTGAGCAGTGGAACCTGAATGCCCTGCAAATCCGCCTCGGCGATAACAGCATCAGCGGCAAGGGCAGCCTGCAACAGAAACTCACCGGCCAGATCGACATCAAACTGACGCGTCTGGCTCAGCTCTGGCCGCAGCTGCGGGGGCAGGTCACGGGTCAGGTCAACGTTGCCGGTACGCTGAAAGCACCACAAGGCAAACTCGGCCTGCAAGGTTCGCAACTGGCGTTCCAGGGCAATCGCCTGCAAAGCCTCAACCTCGACGCCACGCTAGACAGTGCACAGCGGGCGAAGATCGACCTCAAGGGCAGCGGCATTCAGGCCGGCGATACCAATCTTGGCGTATTGACCGCCAGCGCTCAGGGCGACATCAAGAGTCAGAAACTCAACCTCGACCTGCTCGGGCCGAAGCTGAAACTGGCCCTCGGTCTGGACGGCAATCTGGACAAGGGTAACTGGCGCGGTCGTTTGGCCAGCGGCGATATTCAGGCCGGCGGCCAGGACTGGAAACTGCAGAGCCCGGCCAAACTCGAACGCCTCGCCGACGGCAAGATCAACTTCGGCGCGCATTGCTGGATGTCCGGTAATGCCAGCCTGTGCGGTGAAGATCAGCGCCTGCTGCCGGAGCCGAAACTGCGTTACCACCTCAAGCAGTTCCCGATCGAAAGCCTGGCGCAATGGTTGCCGAAAGACTTCGCCTGGCAGGGCAAGCTCAACGCCGACCTGCAACTGGATCTGCCGGCCAGCGGCCCCAACGGCGTGGTCAGCGTCGACGCCAGCGGCGGCACCTTGCGCATGAAGGAAAAGGATCAGTGGCTGGACTTCCCGTACCAGACCCTGAAACTCACCAGCAAACTCACACCGAAGCGCGTCGATACCGAACTCAACTTCGTCGGCGGCAAGCTCGGCGAATTGATGGTGCAGACACAGCTCAATCCGTTGCCGAAAAACAAACCGCTGAGTGGTTCTTTCCGTCTCAGCGGGCTGGACCTGTCGGTGGCGCGGCCGTTTGTGCCAATGGTCGAGAAGCTCACCGGGCGCCTCAACGGCAGCGGCACGATTTCCGGCGGGCTGCTGGCGCCGCTGGTCAACGGCACGGTGAAACTCAGTGACGGCGAAGTCTCCGGCGCCGAGCTGCCGATGGAACTCAAGGATCTGCAACTGCAAGCAGTGATTGCCGGTGAATCGGTGCGTCTGGACGGCGGCTGGAACAGCGGCAAGACCGGCCAGGGCAGCCTCAATGGCAACGTCGCGTGGGGGCAGGCGCTGATAGTCGATCTGGCGCTCAAGGGCACGCAATTGCCGGTCACCGTTGAACCGTACGCCAAGCTTGAAGTGGCGCCGGACCTGAAGATTTCCATGGCCGGCGATGAGCTGAAGATTGCCGGCAAGGTACAGGTGCCGCGAGGCGAAATCACCGTGCGTGAACTGCCGCCGTCGACGGTGAAAGTGTCCGACGACACGATCATCGTCGGGGCGCAGACCGAAGAGGGTAAACCACCGATGGCGATGAAAATGGACATCGACGTGGTGGTCGGCGAAGACAAACTGAGCTTCGCCGGGTTCGGCCTGACCGCCAACCTGCAAGGTCACGTGCACATCGGCGACAACATGGACACCCGTGGCGAGCTGTGGCTCAACGACGGCCGTTACCGCGCCTACGGCCAGCGCCTGAACGTGCGCCGTGCGCGTCTGTTGTTTGCCGGCCCGATCGATCAGCCGTATCTGGACATCGAAGCGATCCGCCAGACCGACGACGTGATCGCCGGTATCCGCCTGAGCGGCAGCGCCGAGCAACCGACCACGCAAATCTTCTCTGAACCGGCGATGAGTCAGGAGCAGGCGTTGTCGTATCTGGTGCTCGGGCGACCGTTGAGCACCAACGGTGAAGACAACAACATGCTCGCGCAAGCGGCGTTGGGCCTGGGCTTGATGGGCAGTTCCGGGGTCACCAGCGGCCTGGCCAAAGACCTTGGGATTCAGGACTTCCAGCTCGACACCCAAGGCAGCGGCAACACCACCAGCGTGGTCGCCAGCGGTAATATTTCCGAGAAGCTCAGCTTGCGTTATGGCGTCGGCGTGTTCGAGCCGGCCAACACCATTGCCCTGCGTTACAAGCTGAGCAAGAAGGTTTATGTCGAGGCGGCGAGTGGCGTGGCCAGTTCGCTGGATATCTTCTACAAACGGGATTTCTAGACTGTAAGTGGTTATTTGAACCGAGGCGCGGCCTTCGCGAGCAGGCTCGCTCCCACATTCGAACTGTGCCAGGCACGGATTTGTGTTCGCTCGCCCCCCCCCTGTGGGAGCGAGCTTGCTCGCGAAGGCGTCTTCTCATTCATCGATGATGCTGAGGTTGCCGACCTCTTCGCGAGCAGGCTCGCTCCTGATTTGATCTTTGGATTTACTGGGATGGGCGGCACACCAGCGAGGCCCGCTCGTAGTTCAACGCCTTGTCACGTTCAGGTAACGCATACGGTGCTTCACAACGCTGGCCTTGCCAATTGATCGTGAGCGTCCCAGTGTCGTTTTCCACCAGCGCCAGTGCCTTGCCACTCGGGTCGGAGATTGCCAGTTGCTTGCCGGCGGCATCTTCCAGCGACGCACCAAACGGGATCGGTTGGTGCTGCGCATCGAACAAGGTAAATTGCACGCGGCGCCCGGTCTTGCTGGCATAACGCGCGAGCACCACGGCACCACGGCGCGGCACCACTTGCCGGGTCGCGTTGTCGATCTCGACATCGCCGCCCAGATCGCGGGTGTCGAGGTTGATCCAGTTCACGCGATAGGGCTGCGCATTGGGCACCACGGCGAAGCCGTTACTGCCGGTGCTGGCCCCGGTGAAACTGCCGATTTTCACTCCTTCCACGCCTTCGACCTGAGCCAGCGCGAACGTCTCGCCCACGGTTTGTCCGAGGTTGATCCCGCCGGCATGGCCGACGATCGAACCTGCCAGGTTCAGGTTCTGCGAGTTGTAACCGCGGCCCTGACTGTAACCGGCACTGATATCCATCACCGAGGTGCGGGTGCTGAGGTTGACCGACCCGGAGCTGCCACCGGTGCTGCTGTTGCCGGCTTGTACCGAGTAATAAGTGTCGCTGTCTTCCGACAGATAGCCGTTGATGCCCATTTGCGTGGTGTTGCTGGATTTCTGCGTGCTGGCCGAGACAAACGCCCGGGGAGCGCGGGGCTTGGAACCCAGCGGGAACGACACCGACAGGTTGACCAGTGTGTCGTTGTTCGCCGGCCCGTAATTGCCGACATCCTTGGTATACGTCGCGCCGAGGTTGTAACTCACATCCCCCCAATAGTTGCTGTAACCGGCCGACAGGCTTTGTGAACCGCCGCGTCCCCAGTAACGCTGGTCGCTGGCGTTGATGTAGACGCTGCCATATTCCTGGTTGCGCCCCAGGCTCTGATTGACGGTCAGGTCGGTGCGGGTTTTCGAGTTGCCGGTGCGTTGCGGGCCATCGCGGCTCAACTCCTCGACGTGCTCGGTGAGGGTGCGATAGCCCTCGGTCGAGTAACGGTAGGCGGCGAGGGTGAAGTTGGTGTCGGTGCCGGTGAACGTTTTCGCATACAGCGCGCGCAGGCTGTTACCGGTGACCGTTTCGCCGAAGGTGTTGCTCATCGAGTGGGTCAAGTCCAGGGAGATCGCACCGATGGCGGTATTGCGACCGGCTCCGACAGACAACGCCTTGAAATTGTCCGTCGCCTGCACACCGACGATCCCGGACAAGTTGCTGCTGATGCCATACGCCAGTGTGCTGCTGACAAACTGCGGGGTCTTCTGATCCTCGCTGTTGCTGTTGTACTGGCCGGCCGAGACGCTGTACTTCAACTGGCCCTGACGGACCATGATCGGCAGGCTGGAAAATGCTTGCACTGTCACTCGGCGCCTACCATCGGCTTCGATGATTGTCACTTCCAGGTCACCGTTGGAGCCGCTGGGATAGATATCGCTGATCTCGAACGGCCCCGGCGGCACGTTTGCGCTGTAGAGAATGTAGTTGTTCTGGCGAATTTCCACGGTCGCGCTGGACTGCGCAATGCCGCGAATCACCGGCGCATAACCGCGCTCGCTGTCGGCACGCATGCCGTCGTCGGACGCCAGTTTCAGACCGCGGTAGCGCACGCTGTCGAACAGGTCGGCATCGGAGAAAATATCCCCGGCGCTGAACTGGCCTTTCACGGCGGTCACGTCATGTTGCAGGTAACTGCGGTTGCTTTTGAACGTGTTGGGGCGGCCGGTGCTACTGTTGAAGTTCGATTCGTTGCGCAGGCGCCAGCCACCGAGGTTGATCCCGTTGCGCAAGCCAACGTTATTGCTCAGCGTGTTTACACCCTGAGTGCTGTTGCGGCTGCTGCTCAACTGATAATTGATGAACGCGGCGGGTACGCCTTCGTCCCACAGCGCCGGGTCGACGTAACCCCGTCGACCACGCTCCATGGCACTTTGCGGGACACTGACCATCAGCCGCAGACGCGGCACGTCGTAACGGACAGTAGCGTGATCGATCAACGCGGGCAGATCGACGCAGGCGTTCGGGTCATCGCCGAGCAGTTTGCCGGCGGCCTGCAGTTTGCCGATGTCGACCCCCAGTTGCTGCACCATCTCCAGGGTCAGACAGGCTTCGATCTTTCCCGTACCGGGATGGCGACGGAAATCGATATCGCGCCGGCCGACCAGCGTTTCGTTGCCGTAGAGATCGACCCGATAAATGCCGGGCAGCACGCGACTGCTGGCGAGCAGTGATTGCAGGTCGACAGGTGAGGGGGCGCCTTGCAGAAACGATGTATTGAATTGTTCTTCGTCATCGGCCAGGCAGGTGCAACTGATAACCAGAGCAACCGAAAATGGCGCCCATCCGTCGCGCTTGAGTAAAAACATGCAGGAACCCTATATCACCTCCGATACGAACTAACGGAGCGAAGAGAAATACAGTGAAAGTGCGGCCATTACAGCGGCACGAAAATTATGGTGCTTCTTTATTAAAACTGGCTCGAGTTTCGGCACTGCTGGAAAGTTGCGCGCTATAACGGTCTTGTGCGCCGTAGTCATTAATGCTGCTGAATAACAGACGTGCTGTATTGGCGTTATTAAGTTGTTTCAGGCTGAACTCTTTCTGTTCGCCGGGCGCGATCATCATTGAATCAAAGGGCTGTTCGTTGATTGCGCCGGATTGCAGAGTGATATCGGCAATCGACACGTGATACTGGCCGGGATTATTCACCACCAACAAGTTCTTGCCGGCGCGTTGGGTCAGGCGCCAGGTCAGTTCGCCTGGTGCCAGATAGGCGTTGTTTTTCAATGCCGGCGGGCGGAAGAACACCTTGATGCGCTGGCGCACGGCCAACTGCAAAGTGTTGGCGGATTTCGCCGACTGGGGGATTTCCTGCACGTTGAGCCAGACCACCGACTCGCGGTCGGTCGGCATGCCAGCGCCTTCATAGATCACCCGCAAGATCTGCTGTTCGTCGCCGCTGACGCGTACCAGTGGCGGGGTAACGGCAAACGGTACGGCGGCGGTTTCGCTGGAATCGGTGTCGATCCATGACTGAATCAATACGTCTGCACCGCTGTTACGCACGGTGATTCCGGCTTCCTTGTGCTGGCCGTCGAAGACCAGACGGGTGCTGCTCAAGGAAATGCCGGCCATGGCCTGATTGGCCACGAGCAGGCCCAAAAGGCCCGCGCAAAAGGACAATGAGTGACGATAAAACATAAGGGGTACCGCGCAGTTGAATGAGGGTGCAGGGCCGGACGGCCCCGCACCAGGCTTGATTGCTCGCGCGGGTTATTCGTATTGCAGCGTGAACGGCAGGGTGGCGTCACCACGACCGGCAACGGCGGTTGCCACGTCGCCAGTGGTGACATAGGCGGCCGAGAATTTCAGCGTGGTGTTGCTGTCTTGCAGGGTATTTTCGATCTTCGCGGTGGACGGCGAGCTCAGGTCGATCAATGCGCCGTTGGAGTCGAGCAAGGCGATACCGATGTTCTTCGCAGCGCCCAGACCGTCGATCAGCTTCAGCACTTTGGTCCCGGCAACGATGCCCGAACCTGCGCCCTTGGTCGGTTCGAAAATCATCGCCACTTTTGTGCCGGCGTTGCAGTTGATCTTCATGTCGAAGTTCTCGACGCTCAAAGTGCCGTTGCCTTTAGGTGCAGTGGCGGTGCCCATGTCCTTGATCGATACTTCGCCCATGTCGACAGAAATGGTTTTGTTCTTGCCGGCGCCTTCAACCGAGCAGGCATCGTTGTTGATGGTGCCGGTGAAGTTGATGGTGCCGCTGCCAGCCTTGGTCGGGGTTGGGGCAGGTGGATCTTCTGCCAGAGCGTTGCCGGCAGCGGCGATGATCGAAAGGGCGAGAAGTGCGCGAGTCAGCTTTTTCATGTTGTTTCCAATGGTTGGGATTAAAACAACAACACGATATAACGCGCACTTTTGCCGGGACATCAGACGATTCCTAGAAGTCGTCTTTAACTGGGGTGTGATTACCAGTTAGTTGAACAAGTCGCGCTCTATGCAATAAGTCAGCAAGTCCTGATCACTGCTGACTTCAAGTTTGCGCATGGCCGATATCTTTTGAGTGCTGATGGTCTTGGCACTTCTGTTCAAACTTCGGGCAATCTCGCTGACGCCCATTCCCGAAACGAACAAACGCAATATTTCATGTTCCTTGGGTGACAAGCGGGTAAAGCGCTCGTTGAGGTCAGCATTGTCGACGAGCACCGAAGTCGGCGGCGGCCCGTTGCTGCGCACCGGATTACCCCGGGCGATGGCCTTGAGCGCCGTTTCGATTTCGATGTGCAACTGGTTTTTCTGAATGATCGCCAGCACCCCGAGTTCTTGCAGGCGCGTCAGGATCAGCGGGTTGGAAATCATCGTCAGCACCAGCACGCGGACGCAGGGAAAGTGCCGCGTCAGGTACTCCACCAGTTTCAGACCATCGCCGTAGGTCGAGTCGCCGGGCATGTTGAAATCGGTGATGACCAGATCCACCTGGCGGGTTTCCAGCAGGTTGATCAGTTCGCTGGAGCAAACGGCTTCGCCCACCACGCGAAAGCGTTGGTCACGCTCAACCAGCTCACGTACCCCCACCAGAACGATGGGATGGTCATCGGCAATGACAACGTTGAGGGTTTCCATGGGTGATTATCCAGAGTGAGATTATTCAAGGGTATCCAATAGATCGTTCAATTGAGCCAGATTCCGGCGGACTTCCAGGTCCAGGGCGCTGGTCACGGCCATGCCGTGCAAACGGCACTCCAGATCGACAAAGGTTGTGGCCATGGCTTCGATCTGCACTGCACCCAAAGCGCCGGCCATGCTGTGCAGTTGCTGCGCCACGCGATGGGCGTCGGCGCTGTCCAGTGCTGTCAGGGTGGTGTGGATGTCCTGACGCAGGGTGGTGACAAACAGTTCGCGCATTTTCGCCGACAGCTGGATCGGCGCAACGACTGCCTCCGGCAAGGCGATTTTGCAGTGTTTTTCCAGATGCGTGCGCAAGGTGGCCAGGTTCAGCGGCTTGACCATCCAGGCGTTCATGCCGACAGCGGCGCAGCGCTGGCCTTCTTCGCGCAGGGCGTTGGCGGTGACGCCGATAATCGGCAGGGTCTGGTCCAGTTGGCGCAACGCCGTGGCCAATTGGTAGCCGTTCATGACCGGCATGTTGACGTCGGTCAGCAGCAGATCAAAGCGTCCCGGTACCCATTGCGCCAGTGCCTGTTCGCCATTCGTCGCGACGACCACCGAGCAGCCCAGCACCTCCAGTTGCTCCTTGATGATGGCCGAGTTGATCACGTTGTCTTCCGCTACCAGCACATGCAGCTTCAATGGCCGGGGCTTGTCCGCCGCCGCAGGCTGACTTTCGCTGCTGGCGCCGTGTTGCGCCCGATAAATCGCCCAGGCGATCGCGCGCACATCATGGGCGTCGACTTCATGATCGATCCCGCGTAACTGCGCCGGATTGGGGCCGTCCGTTGTGGCGATGATTCTCGGGCCGGGCCACGCGCTGATGTTGGGCAAAGGTGCAAGCTCGACCAGCAGCGCTGATGACGCAGGGGTGTCGGCCGTCAGCGTACGGCAGTCGAGGCCAAAACGGTTGAGCCAGGCGATCAGGTGTTGTGCCTGCTCAGTGACCTGTGCCCGCACGCAGACTGCGGGGGAACCGAGGCTGAATGCAGGGCAATCGGCAAGCTCGCCGGGCGCGTGTTCCAGCGCAAGTTGCAGGGTGAAACTGCTGCCGAGTCCGGGTTCGCTGACCACGTTCAACTGGCCTGCCATCAACTCGCACAGCCATTTGCAAATGGCCAGACCCAGTCCGGCACCGGCCTGCTCGGGGGCGTCGTTGACCTGATAGAAGGGGTCGAACAGCTGCTGTTGTTGCGCTTGGGAAATCCCCACCCCGGAATCGCTGATCTGCCATTGCACGTTGGCTCGGCCATCGACGCTTTCCAGCAGCCGCACCCGCAGCACTACGCGCCCGTTATCAGTGAACTTGATGGCGTTGCTCAGCAGGTTGTTGAGGATCTGGCGAATCCGTATCGGGTCGCCGCGCAACCGATCCGGCAGCGTCGCGTCGATGCAGGCATACAGTTGCAGGCCTTTGGAACGGGCGAAGGCGCTGTAGGTGCGTACGGTGTCTTCGGTCAGTTCCAGTGGGCAGAAATCCTGAAGTTCGAGGGTCATCTGTCCGGTTTCGATTTTCGACACATCCAGCACATCGCTGATCAGTTGGAACAAGGTGGCCGAGGAACGCTGGATGGTCTGCAGGTAATTCTGCTGCCGCGGGGCGAGCGCGGTCAGACCCAGCAGTTCCAGAGTGCCGAGTACGCCATACAGTGGCGTGCGGATTTCATGGCTCATGGTGGCGAGAAAGCGACTCTTGGCCCGATTCGCCGAGTCGGCGGCCTGACGCGCCTCTTCCAGTGCTGCCGCATCTTCAACATGCCGGGTCACGTCGTGCAGCGCACACAACCAGGCGTCTTGACCCTGATAGCGGGTGGGCACGAAGGCAACGTGCAGGTGGCGTCCGTTGAGTTCAAGGTCAGCGTGGCCGGGGTCGGTGCGCGAGGAGAGCAAACTCATCAACTGGCCGTTGTCATGCCACTGCTGCGCGCGCTGATTTTCCAGCAGCACATGGTGATCGCTGCGGCGAATCACGCACAGGCCGGTTGGTGCTGTGTCGATCACCGCGCGGCTGAACGCCTCGCTTTCGGCGATGCTGGCGTGCGCACTTTGCGCGGGCAGGATGACCCGGGTCTGGTACCAGCGATTGACCGCTCTACTGCAACCAAGCACCACTAACACCAGCGCCAGCAGACACAGCAACGGCCACAGCGCGTAATCAAGGAAGCTGCGCACACTGATGAAGTAGATTGCCGTCCAGTGTTGTTCGCCGGGGCTGCTCAGTTTAAACACCAGGCCGTCACGCTTGAAGTTCACCCCTTCATCCAGCACCTCGCCGGGTTTCAGGGCGCCGGTCAAGACCACTCCACGCGGGGTGATCAAGGTGAAGTCGTCGTAGATCGACCACTGCATCAGCCGCTCGATGTTATTGACCTGAGACAGGTTCATCAGCGAACCCAGTACCACCCAGGTATCGGCACCCTCGACGGTCAGCGCAGTGCTGGCCAGATTGATACTCACGTAGGCCAGCAGGGTTGGCGTGCTCTTGTCATCCTCGGCAGAGACATAGGGTTCCCAGTGCACCTGAAGATCGGGCAGCGGCGAATTTTGCCCGCGCAGGCGCTTGTTCACCTGGGTCATTACGTCAACCAAATGGCCGATCTGCGTCTGTCCCTTACCGCGCAAGCGCCCGGCAGAGGGTACGGCGACATCAAAATTATCGGGACCATTGATCAGCACGACGTGGGGCGACTGATAGTGCGACGCTGACCAGAACGCGCTGTAGTAAGCGGCCAGGTGGGTGCCGAGTGCGAAGATTTTCGGGTATTGGCTGGGCGCGATCCTGTCCGGATTGATCTTCAGGCTGTAGGGCAGCGAAAACGGCAGGCCACGGCCCTCATAGATGCCCGGCCCTTCATCAGGCAAGGGCTTTTGGGAGTAGGGCGGCAATACGGCATTGGTGAGCCGCTCGCCCTTGGCACTTTCTCGGGCGATATCCTGCAGGAACAGTTCCTGTTCGCGGACATTCTCCATCAGTCGGGCAAAGTGAAACTGCACGGTATCGTGCCGCTCTTCGACCATGCGCTTGACCCCCACGTAGCTGATACCCAGTAACAGCAACACCAAGGCGCCGAGCACCAGCAGGCTTTTATTCAGGCGCGATGAACTGCTGGCGAGCTTCTCCAGGAATGCATTGGGATGTGGCATCAGTGGGCCCGGGCAGCAGAGATGAGAGAGCCTTTGAACACAGTGACCTCGATAGCAAGTGACAGTCGTCAACACCCGCTTGCGGGTCAGTACGCGTTCGCCGGCCCGTCATGGGTCAGCAACTGCTGGAATTGATCCGAAGACACGGCATGGGAGATCAGGAAACCCTGAACCTGAGTGCAGTCGATTTTACGCAACAGAGCAAGTTCTTGCGCGGTCTCGACACCTTCGGCCACTACCGTCAGACCCAGCTGCCGTCCCAGGCTGACAATACTGGTGAGGGCCTGGGCCAGCTCTTCGTTGGCGTTGCAGCCATGTACCAGCGTGCGGTCGATCTTCAATTCAGTGAACGGCGCCGAGACCAGATTCATGTACGAGCTGTAACCCTTGCCGAAATCATCCTGTGACAGATCGAACCCCTTGATCCGCAAGCGGCAGGCACCGGCATAGAAGTTGCTGATGTCGTCGGGCACCGAGCACTCCATCAGCTCAAAACAGATCCGTGCCGGCAAGCCTTGATGGGCCAGCACGAACGCGTGAATACGGTCGGGCAGGTCGTGGTTGTTGAGCAGGTGCGTCGGCAGGTTGATCGAGACCGGAATGTCATAGCCCTGCTGGCGCCAGCCGACTTGAGCGGCAATCGCTTGTTCCAGCACTTTCCACAGCAGCTGTTCTTCAAGGCCACAGGCGGCCAGCACCGGCAGGAACTCGCCGGGCAGCAGCGTGCCCTGCTCGGGATGAATCCAGCGCACCAGGGCTTCGGCGGCGACGATCCGGCCATTGTTCAGGGCTTTCTTGGGCTGGAACCAGGCTTGCAGTTCACCGTTGTCCAGCGCGTGCAAAATACGCTCGCGCCCGATGCCTTCGCGAGTCTCGGCCGGCACCGTCTGACGCAACGCCTGCAATTGATTGATCAGGCAGCGCAGGGCGGCGGCGGTCACCGGTTTGGAAATCAGCCCGATCACTTTCACCTGCAGATTGCTCGCCACCAGACTGGCGCCCATCAACATCCGTCGCGAGGCCGCACTCATGATCGCCAGTGCGGGGCGCGAACGTTGCGCGGCGAGGCCCTGAATGAGCTGCACGCCGTCCATGCCCGGCATCAGCAAGTCGGTGAGTACCAGGTCGAAGTCCCGCTGTTTCAGGCAGGCCAGTGCGGCTTCGCCGTCCCGGACGCCGACCACGTCAAAGTTGCCCAACTCGTTGAACAGATTCTGCAAATAACGGTGCTGGAAAGGGTGGTCTTCGACTATCAAAATGCTACAGGGCTTCATGAGCAACTCGTTCATAAGGAGCCAGGGCCGCGAGCAAGGCTCGCAGCGTAAAAGGTTTGACCAGACAGTGATTCATGCCGGCCGCCAGACACAGGGCATCTTCTCCGCGCAGGGCGTTGGCGGTGGCGCCGATGATCGGGGTGACACAGCCCGCGCGGCGCAGGGCTGCGGTCAGTTCGTAGCCGTTGAGGCGCGGCATGTTGACGTCGGTGAGGACAATGTCGAACTCACTGCCACACCAGAGTGACAAGGCCTCTTCGCCATCGCTGGCCAGCGCCACCGTGCAGCCCAGTTCTTCGAGCTGGTCGCGCAGGATCAGTTGGTTTATGGCGTTGTCTTCGGCTACCAGAATGTGCATACGCAATGGACGCAGCCTATGCGGTTCGTGTTGCTCAGGGAGGGGGGCGATCTGGCCGCCCTGAGCCTGGCGAACGGCGCGCTGGATCGCCGCCAGATCATTCAGATTGACCTTCCAGCCATCAGCGCCGAACTGCGGCTCGTGGGCTCCGTCGCCGCTGGCCAATACTCGCGGGCCGGGCCATGCCTGGCTCGGGCGCAGATCGGAGGGCGTGGGATACAGCTCAAGCAGCACGACGCTGCAGTCGGGTTCCGTGCAATCGGGTATGCCTATCTGCGGACGGGCGCCCCAGCGGCGCAACCAGCCGCAGAGACTTTCGGCCAGTTCGCGCACAGGCGAAACCACGTAAACGAGGTCCGGCGCCAATGTCGGCACGACGGTCGGTGAGGTCTTGTTTGAGGATTGTTCCAGCGGCACGCTCAAGGCAAAACTGCTGCCCAGCCCCGGTTCACTGACCATGCGCAGGGTGCCGTTCATCAAGTGCGTCAGCCGCTGACAGATGGGCAAGCCCAGGCCAGTGCCGGCCACCACGTTAGTGTTGCCTTCAGTCTGGTAGAACGGTTCGAAAATGAACGCCTGATCGTCATGGGCGATGCCTTTGCCGGTGTCCGAGACCTGCCATTGCAGGCACACCCGTTCGCCTTCGCGACCGAGCAGTTTGACCCGCAGCACCACGCGCCCGGAATCGGTGAACTTGACCGCGTTGCTCAGCAGATTGTTGAGGATTTGCCGCACGCGGCTGGCATCGCCGATCAACCGCTCCGGCGTTTGCGGATCGAGGCAGGCGTACAGTTGCAGGCCTTTGCTCTGCGCCGCCGCCGCGTAGCCTTGCACCACTTCGTGCACCAGCGTCGTCGGGCGGAACTCGCTCAATTCCAGCGCCAGTTGCCCGGCCTCGATTTTCGACACATCAAGCACGTCGCAAATCAGTTGCAGCAGGGTGGCAGAGGAGCCTTCGATGGCTTGCAGGTAACTTTTCTGTTGGGTATCGAGTTGCGTACGGGCGAGCAACTCCAGGGTACCGAGCACGCCGTACAACGGTGTGCGGATCTCGTGGCTCATGGTCGCGAGAAACAGGGTCTTGGCCTCATTGGCGGCGTCGGCCGACTGGCGCGCCTGTTCCAGCGCCGCTTCGATTTGCCGGCGTGCACTGATGTCGCTGAAGGCACAGAGCAACACGTCTTCGCCTTTGTAGCGGGTCGGCGCGCAGCTCAGGTACAAGTGACGGCCATCGGCGGTCTCGAAGTAATCGGTCAGACCGGGTTCGTTGTCGTCAAACGCCGCGCGGATCCAGCCCGGTCCCAGTTGTTCGCCACGGCGGCCCAGCCATTGGCGGGCGAGGGTGTTTTCCAGCACCACTTGAGCGTCGGTGCGCCGCAGAACGCACAGCGCCACTGGCGCGGTCTGAATCACGTCGCGGCTGAACAGCTCACTTTCCACCAACGCCTGGATCCGGTGAATCGCCGGGTTGATCACGCGGTGTTCCAGACGCCGGGTCAGCAGGTACACCAGGCTGATGCTCAACAGGCAAAACAGCAGCGCACCGAGCATTTGCGGCCACAGCGCCCACAGCACAGCCACTAAATCGATGGAGTAGGTGAGCTGCCAATCCGAGGATTTCAGCTGCTTGCGTAACACCAACTGTTCGGGCAGCCAGCCGTCACCGACAAAACCGAAAAAGTCCTGTTGCCGCAGCAATGGTAGATTCTGCCCCGACGGCGGTTTTTGGCTGTTGCTGAACAGCGGCATGCCCTGCGAATTGAACATGGTGAACTCGCCGGCGCTGTGATCGCTCAAGGCGCTGGAAACTTCGCGGTCGTCCATTTCCAGACCGAGCCAGCCGGAGTTGATGTCGCGTTCGTCCAGGCGAATGAAGATGTACAGCTGCGAGTGCCCGTCAGCGGCATGGGTCAGCCAGAGTTCCTTCAGGTTGGCGCTGTTGTGGTGTTTGAGGGTTTGCAGTCGCTCAAGTGTGGCTCGGGGGAAAGCACTGGTCACCGGCGTCGCGTTGTAAAGGCGCCATACTTGAGACTGGGGGCCGCTGCTGACATAGACCAGGTTGAGTTGCCGAGCCTTGAGGTAGTCGCGCATGCGTCGGGTCAGCCAGATGCTCCATTGCTGCGCCGGCGCTTGACCGAGCAGCAGGCGGATCTCTTCATCGGAGACCGGCAGGTCCATGTTGGCCATGCGCGTGGCCGACAGGCTGAGGCTTTCCAGGAGTGCTTCCCGGGTGGTGAAAAAGGTATGCGCTTCGGCGATCGCGCTGCTCATGTAGCTGCGCCGCTGGGACACTTCATTATTGAAGGTAAACAACAGAAAGCTGTAGACGCCGCCGAGAATGCCCACCAGCAGCACCAGGGCAAAAATGCGCAATAGGCGCCGTGCCGCGTGGGGCGAGGACAGGATCGGGCTGATCTGGTGGAGGTAGTTCTTCAATCTCATCCCGGCACTCTAGGGACGGCCAGGTGCCGGGAACATCAGACGATCCTTAGATTTAAAGGTAGTTGACGATGAAGGTGACCTCGGTGTTGGCACTGCCGGCCTTGAGTTCATCTGTCGGCAGACGGTAATACGAAGCCGACAAAGGAATCTTGAAGTCGGTGCCGGTGCTGGTGAACGCGTCGAACGGGTAGGTGGTGCCCAAGGCCATGGGCTGCCCGGCGTCATTCATCAATTGCAGGCCGATGCCCTTGGCGGTGGAGCTGTCATTGAGCGCGACGATGCCTTTGGTCGCATCGATCACCGGGGTATTGGCCTTGAGCGAGTAGGTGACTTTCTTGATGCCGGTCTGGCACTGGTTCAGGCCAATGTTGAAGCGCACCGTGCGCGGTGTTGCGCCAGCCTGGCTGAACTCGTTGAGTTGATAATCATCGCCCATGGCCACCGGTACGGACGGGGTCTGGCAGGAGGCTGCATTCAGTACCAGTGCATTGGCCAGATTAAACCTGTTCAGGATCAGCTCACCGGACTGCAGGTTGCCCAGATTGCCGGCATCAATCCTGACTTGCGACGCCAGTGGGCCGGTCTTGACGATTTCCAGTCTGACCGTACCGGCTCCGATGCCGTAGTTGGTTGGGCTGATCGCAAACAGGGAGGGCTCATAGCGACTTAACATATCCATCCAGATACGGAACGAGAGCCCGGTCTTGCCCAAGGGAAAGGTCGTTACGTTACTGGATGGGGTGCCTAGCGCGGGATTGACTGCTACGCCGTATTGCGAAGTTGCGCTGCACGACCAGCTGTGCGAGCTCGATTGCTGCGCGGTGTCTTGGTAGACCACTGTGCCATCGGGTGTGTCGGCGGGGATTGTCAGGCCACCATTGGCAAGGCTTGCGCCAAAGTTGAGCGTTTGGGTGCGGGAAGAACCGTTGAATGTGCAATTCGCCGCTATCGCGTCCGACGCGCACGTCAGTAACGTCACCGCAACCAGGGTGTGCATGGGGCGCTGAAGTTTTGATCGCTTCATGAAAAGGCTATTCGTGTTGGCCAGGGAGGACCGTACGTTAAACACGGGGTCTGCCGAGAGACATCAGGCGATTCCTAGAAAGCGCGTCCGCGCTTCGGAAATTTGAGGATGTATTAGACTCAGCGAAGCCTGAAATCCCGGTAGGTTGCAACTGCCCCAATGCAACAGGAAGCGCCTATGGTCCGCTTGAGTATGGTCTTGCTCGGTAATGACTTTGTCCGTAACCGTTGGTCGACGCTGGCGCTGACCGGCATTGTCTGGGGCGCGGCCGGGGTGGCGATCTTCATCGATGCACTGGACGGCGTGCTGTATTTTCCGCTGCATGTCTTTGGCTATCTGCTGTTACTCGAGGCCCTGATTATCCTGCTGGTGCCAGCACCGCAGACCGGCACCGCCGCCGCTTTGCGCAAGGCGCGCGGTCTGGCGTTCCTCCTGCTTGGGCTGCTGATCGTCGACCGGCAACATGTCGCCAGCCTGATTCTGGCAGTGCTGTTCGGTGTGGCGTTTCTGCTCGATGGCGGCTTTCGGCTGGCGGCTGCGGTGGTGGTGCGCTTTGTCGGTTGGCGATTGTCGCTGCTCACCGGATTGTTCGAAATCACCTTTGGCCTGTTCATCCTCGAACCGTATCCGACGTTGTATAAGGGCACGGTGCCTTTCTGCATTGGCATGAGCATCTTTCTTTCGGGCTGCGCGTTGTTGCGCCAGTCACTGCGCTTCAAACACCAGCCACCGTTGGCGAGTCCGGCCTCGGTCGGTGGGCCGGCCCCCAGCACAGCGCTGGTGATCCATGTCTGGACCCCCAGCGGCACCGTCGATGACACTCTGGTGCGCAACCGTCTGCTCAACCGCTATATCGCAGCGGTCGACATCAACGGCGTGATCTCCGCCGGCCACGCGGCGCTGGAATGTGGCCCGGAGATTTACATCAGCCATTACCCGCTGGATGACATCGATCGTTCGGCGGGGGATTTCGTGCGCTTGCTGCGGGCGACGCCGAACAACGATGTCGCCGGGCGGTTTCTGCCTGACTATGCGGGGGAGGTGGCCGACTGGTGCCCGTCTTCGGTTCAGGTCAGTTTTGCTCACTATGACGCCCGGCGGTTGCAGGCGTTCTGGGCTGAGTATCGACAGAACAGCACATACAACCTCACCAGCCGCAACTGCTCGAGTGCCGTCGCCCACAGCCTCGAAGCAGCCCTTGAAGGGGCGATGAATCGCGGGCATTCGAGCATGCTCGATTTCGCCAGAGTGATCCTCAGCCCCGAGTTCTGGGTGGCGGCGCAGGTGCGTAAACGCGCCGAAGTGATGGCCTGGACGCCCGGTCTGGTGCTCGATTATGCACGGGCGTTGCATGCCGCCATCGAGCCGGCACCGCCGGGCTGGCACAGCATGTATGCGGTGATCAAACGCGCTTGCGGTTATGCGCTGACGGCCTTGCGCGGGCGCGAAGTGCATCCCCTCCAGCCGCCATCTGTGCATCCTTCCGACAAATCCTGACCGACGTTACACCCAGTCGCTGCCTTCGCGAGCAAGCTCGCTCCCACATTGATCCATGTATGCATGAGATCCCTGTGGGAG